>JAGKVC010000202.1 GCA_021152595.1 Clostridia bacterium | reverse complement strand
TAAGAGGACAGGAAATATCATCTCTCTTCTGAATATCTATAAATCCGTCCGCGAAGCGGACACCTTCATTTCTAATTTCTCATTTCTAATTTCTAATTTGAAATCTACCCCTCTACTAAGGGGTACCAAACAGGCGAAAAGTTGTACGTTTGCGTGCAACTTTTTTGAAAGTCTGCACGAAATATCATAAAATTCGCATGAAACATCATGCTGATGCTGCAAAAACCGCTGAGACCGGCTTTTCGCCAATCTCAGCGGATTCTCGTAATATTAGCTGCTTTTTCTAGATCATGCCGAAATGTTTGGCGAGAAATCTGCTTTCGGCAACCGCGAGCTTCCGTACATTTGCATCGACAAGGAGCCAGTTCGTTGCGCGCAGATTGGTGTGGAAACTGTGCTCCAGCAGAATCGCAGGCGTGTCAACATAAGTTGCGCCGCGCAGTACGCCGTAATAATTCAGATTCGGAAATTTATCGCCGTAACGCTTCCAGATGCTGCCGCGCTGCCGCGTTCCCATGACATCCGCAACCACATTTGCCAGATCCAGCCCGAGCTGATCGCAGGTTCCTGTAATCGTCACGCAGGCGAGGGGACCGTCGTCATAGGGACTCGACGATGCGTTGGAATGCAGACTCAGGAACAGATCGCATCCGGCTGATGTTTTGCCGCGGTCCTCCAGTGCAAGATCCACATCCTTATCCTGCCGCGTCGTAATCACCGTGATATTGTATTTTTCCAGCTCCTCCTTGAGATAAAGATGCAGCTTCCAGTTGAAATCTGATTCGTAATATACCGGATTGACCGGACTGCGGTTGTATTTGCCGTAGTGTCCTGCATCGAGACAGATCTTCACCGGATTGTAAACGCCGTCCTCTGTGAAGCGGTAGTTTTTGCCGTCCATTGTGACGGTGCCGGTCGCTGCGATGCCGTCCGGATCAAAATAATACTGCTTCGTATCGACCGTCACCCAGCCGACCGCGGTCTCTCCGGTCAGCGGATCAATGTAGCGTTTGCCTTCGTCGGTCATATGAAAGCCGTCAATGCGTTTGCCGTCCGCGTCAAAATAACAGGGGACACCGTCCGCATTGACACTGCCGGTCTGCATCACGCCAGATGCATCGAAATAGTACGTATCTGCGCCGATTTGCTGCATGCCGCGCAGCGCTTTTCCCTGCTCGTCAAAGCAGTATTTCTGATCGGAGACGGTCTGCCAGCCTGTCAGCATGACGCCCTCCGGATCAAATGCATAAATGTCGCTGCCGATCATCTGCACGCCGGTCTGTACCGCGCCCTCGGCATCCAGATAATAGGTGCGGTCATCGAGTTTGAGCCAGCCGGTTTGCAGGGCTCCGTTCTCAGCCAGATAGAGCGTCTGATCTCCATACGTGCAGAAGCCGGTCTGCATGATGCCCTCGTCGCTGAAATAATAGGTCTGACCGTCAACGGTCTGGATGCCGTGCAGCATGCCGCGCTCCGGATCCGCATAATAAACATCACCGGAGAACTCCAGCCAGCCTGTCCGGATTCCGGGCGCATCTTCCTGTGTATAGCAGCGCGTGATGCCGTCTGAGGCCGTTTGCCAGCCGGTCAGCAGCGCGTGATCCTCCGAGAACAGATAGGGCACATCCGCAATCATCGTTTCGCCGGATGCTGCCTTGCCGTCTGCGTCCGTGTGATACCAGATGCCGTCGCTTTCGTACCATGTATCACGCTGAAGAACGCCGCAGGAATCAGCCAGATACGCTGTGCCCTCCGCAGAAAAGATGCCGGTCTGCTTGCCCGTTTCCGGATCTGCATAGTAATCCGCGCCGCGCCAGCGGATCCAGCCCGAGACCGGTTCGCCGGTTGCCGGATCGAAATACACGCGCTGATTGCCGACGGTCTGCCAGCCGACCTGCTGCGTGCCGTTCGGCGCAAACAGATACGTGCAGCCGTCAATCGTGACTTCGCCGATCGCCGCCGATTCGTCCTGATAGACATAGCTGCGGAATCTTCCGTTTTGCTGCCAGACGCCGGTTTGCGATGCCGCCGATGCGCCGGTGTCCATGCACAGCACGGCACAGAGCGCCGCAGCAAAGGTCAGAGATCCGCGAATGTGCTGTTTTGCATTCATTTGCTTGCCTCCTAACAGATCATATACTGCTTTTATTATACCATATCTCGCCGGGATTTTCAATGCGCGAAGCGTCATTTGTACTGATGATCTGCGCCTTGGAAATGTGCCTGTTCCGCTGTACAAGGTAATCCGGCTGCGAAAATCCACGCAGATCCGATCGTTTTGATGCTGCAAAAAAAACTTTCATTTTTCCCTTGACAAATGCGCCCTTTTGTGGTATAATAATTAGGTCACTAGGGGTATAGCTCAGCTGGTAGAGCAACGGACTCCAAATCCGTGTGCCGAGGGTTCGATTCCTTCTGCCCCTGCCATATTTTTAGGTCCGGAAATCGCGCAGATACGCGGTTTCCGGATTTTGCTTTTTATAGAAATCGTGGTTTTGTCCTTTATTTGTCCATTATTCTGAAAATTCGCATTTCAGGCGCTGCTTTTGGTGTCACGTTTCAGGATGCAGTCTGCCACGCTGTCCATCGCTCTGACCTGTGCTGCCTGGAAGGAATGCGCATAAATGTTCAAAGTCGTTGTCGCGCTGCTGTGACCTAAACAGCCCTGTACCGTCTTGACATCGACGCCGTTGCTGATTAAAATGGACGCATTAAAGTGCCGGAAAGAATGTATGTTCACAAAGCGCATACCCGTTTTCTTGCAGAACCGCTCAAAAAACTTGTAGGGCTGCCGCATTCCCATCGGGGAGCCGTCTGTCTTCGTGAACAGCCGGTCACATTCGATCCACTTGCTGCCGAGTTCATGTTTGCAGCCATTCTGCCATTCCTGAAATGCTTTCAGCTTCTGCATCAGCTCATCCGGCAGCTTCAGCACGCGCTGACTGCTTTCCGTTTTCGGGGTATCTGTATAGATGCCCTTTTCCTTTGTGTACTCGGAAGTCCGGACCACGCTGAGCATATTGTGTTTCCAGTCGATGTCCTTCCATTCCAGCCCCAGCAGCTCGCCGCGGCGCAGTCCGGTAAATGCTGCCAGCGTGAAGAAGATCGTATACTTGTAATTTGCCTCGGTTTCCTGCTCGAACAGTTCCAGCATCTGCTGCACCTCTTCCAGCGAGTAAATATCCCGCTTTTTCGACCGGATCGACGGGATCACCACATTTCTGCACGGATTATCCGACAGCATCTGCATCCGCACGGCATAGTCAAATACCGTAGAGATAAAGGTGATGTAATTGCGGACAGTTTTCGGCGCATAGGGCGGCATCGGTTCACCTTTGCGGTTGAAGCGCTTCTCATTCGCAACATCCATCACAAACTGCTGCAACAGGCGCGTCGTGATTTTGTCCATGCGCATATGCCCGATCGCCTTGTAGACCTTTGCCTCGCTCGAATGATAGCTGCGGATTGTCTGTGTCTTGAGCTTTGCGGGCGCATACTCCCGGAACCATTGCTCGGCGAAATCCTGAAACTTGATTACGGTGCTTTGAAACCCGAATTTGCAGGCATTCTCAAACTCCACGGCTCTTCGGTTCAACTCTTTTTCGATTTGTTTCTGCGTCATCCCTGCGTCGGGCGTCCAGTTCTGTATCTGAACAACTTGATCGCCGGATGTGTTATAGCCGCAGGAAACCCGGATCTGGTATGTATTTCCTCTTTTTCTGATTGATGCCATAGGTCGATTCCTTTCTATCAACATAGTTTTATGGCATATTCCTGTATGCCTCCATTATATCACTTTTATGATTTAAAGTCAAGATGCGAATTGCAGCTTAGGCTATCTCAAAGCGACACATTCTTTTTCTGCGAGATTTTTCGGCAGCCTGCCGCTTGCGTTCCTCCTCGATGAGTTTGGAGATATAGTCGCCCTGTGAAATCTCGCGGTATGTTTTTGCAATGTCCGAGTATACTGTATATGTCTGCTGATACTTCATGTGCTGCTCTTTCAGCGATGCAATCTGTTTTTCGTTTTCCTGCATTTGCGCTCTCAACCGATCAAGGTCGGCTCCTTCTTTGATGTCGTTCATCTGCACACTCTGCCGGCTGACCGTCAGCCTGAGCTGTTCCATGTCGGTCAAATCAGTTTTTCCTGACAAATCGAAATAGATTTCCGCTTGATGAATCAGAGAGGACAGCCGCTCCTGCTCTGTTGTCATAATGTTTAGTTCTCGCATTGCCTGCTCATAGGATGCTTTTGCGGTTTCGATCTTTCCTTCCAGTTCCCCGATGGAACGAATATGATCGCGGCTAATAATCGTAAGCTGTGCTGACAGTCGATGCACATCCAGATCATTTTCCGGCGAATAGGGTTCCGTGCTGCTGATTCGGCGCGGAACCTTTTTCTTTTCCGCGGCAAGCACGATTACCTGCCCGATGACTGTCTCGTAGCATTCACGCAGGGGCGACGGTTCGTCCTTCAGCACAGCACCGCTGCCGAAATCACCCCAAAGGATTCGTGAAGAAAGGTTCTCCGCTGTGTATTCTTCCCCCAGCGTTTTTGTGCGGATAAACCGCTGCTGTCCCGGCGCTTTCAGGGAGATGTACTTGCCTTTCTTCACCTCATAGCCTTTCAGTTCCAGTTCGTATAACAGCTCGTCCAGATTCTTGACCGAACCGATCAGACTGTCGATTTCTGCCCGCTGCTTCTGCTTCCATGAAGTGCCTTGTCTGCGTTTCTCCCACTCATGACGGCTGACAGTTTTCCCCTTCCCCTTGCTCTTGTCATACGGCTGGATACCAAACGCCAGACACACCCTGTCCGAGTATTCCTTGACACGATCCAAAGTCGTTTTATTGGCATTCAGCTTTCTGCCGGTCAGCGTATAGGTGTTGACAAGGATATGGCTGTGGATATGCCCTCGGTCTGTATGCGTTGCAATGACGACCTGACAGTCATCCCCGAAGGTTTTGCGTGCAAACGCCTTTGCGATGCGGTGTGCAAGTTCCGGCGAGATGTTGTCCTTCGGATCAAACGACTGGATATAGTGAATTGCCTTTACGCTGCCCTTGCCTTTTTTCGGCGGCGGTGCGTCGAATCGCTCCGT
>JAGKVC010000039.1 GCA_021152595.1 Clostridia bacterium | reverse complement strand
TGCCGGCACCGCTCCGGATATAGACCGTATCGCCCTTGCGGTAGGCGAGCCGGATGGCAATGCACATATCGAGATCCCCCTGAAAGGAGAGATACCCGACCGCACCGCCGTAGATGCCGCGCTTGCTGCCCTCAAGTTCACCGATGAGCTGACACGCGCGGATTTTCGGCGCGCCGGAGAGCGTACCGGCAGGCAGTACCGCGCCGACGGCATCGAGCGCATCGCATTCGGGGCGGATCTCACCGCGCACCGTCGAGCCGATGTGCATGACATGCGAATAGCGTTCGATCTGGTGCAGCTTTTCAACTTCGACGCTGCCGAACCGGCTGATTCTGCCGAGATCGTTTCTGCCGAGATCGACGAGCATGTTATGCTCAGCAAGTTCCTTTTCATCCTGCAAAAGATCGGCTTCGAGTGCTTTGTCCTCGGCATCGGTCTTTCCTCGGGGACGGGTTCCGGCGAGCGGGAATGTGTGCAGCACGCCGTCCTCGAGCTTGACGAGTGTTTCCGGCGAAGCGCCTGCGACCTCGACATCCGTGCCGGAGAAATAGAACATATAGGGCGAGGGATTGACCGTCCGCAGCACGCGGTAGGTATTGAGCAGCGAACCGGTAAACGGTGCGCTGAACCGGTTTGAAAGCACGATCTGGAAAATATCGCCCTCATGGATATAATGCTTTGCCTTCTCGACCATTTCGCAGTAGGCAGCGCGGTCAAAGAGCGGCGTCAGCTCACCGGTCAGGCGGCTTTCCGGTTCTTTGGCTTTTTCGCCGTGCAGGACAAGCTCTTTCATCTGTGCGAGCGTCTGCACTGCCTTGTGATATTCGGTCTCGGGTTCATCGAGCCGCATATTTGCGATCAGGATGAGCTTCTGCCGGAAATGGTCGAAGGCAATCACGCGGTCAAAGAGCATGAGATCAAGATCCTGAAAATGCGCATCATCATCTTTCGCCGTGCGGATGCGCGGCTCCTGATAGCCGAAGTAATCGTAGGAGAAATATCCGACGAGTCCGCCGGTAAAGGGCGGCAGATCCGCGAGCTTCGGGCTGCGGTATTTTTTCAGCAGTCTCCGCAGATCATCGGCAGGCTTTTCGGTCGTGAATGTGACATCCCCGATTTTCATTTTCCCGTTCCGGCAGGAGATGCCGGTTTTCGGATCATATCCGAGGAAGGTGTAGCGCCCGTGTGCCTCCGGACCGGAAACCGATTCGAGCAGATAGCAGTGCGCGGAGATTTTGCGGAGCCTGCGCAGTACCTCCATCGGGGTGATATCGTCGCAGAGCAGCTCGGTACTGAGCGGCAGTACGCGGTATTCGGGATTCTCTGCGTATTGCAGGGCTTCTTCGAGTGTGAGTGAAATCTTCATGGCGGATGCTTCCTTTCCGGACGGGACAAAATAAAAACGCCCGTCCCTGAACTGTTCATCAGTCAAGGACGAGCGTATGTTTCATGCTCGCGGTGCCACCTTGATTCGCAAACTTTCCGACGGCAGATTCATCTGACGGCGGAACAGTTTAGCGCGCTTTTTTTTGCAGGATACCAGCATATCCCTGACAACTGACGTATGTCTGCACGTCGCAGTTTTACCGGCAATGCCGACTGCGCCCTCAGCGGGCCATTTGCGAAACTGATTCCCGTCCGGCTCTCAGCATCCCGGACTCTCTGTGGGGGCATATTACGCTTTATCTCCGCTTCAACGGTTTTGCTTGTTAGTCAATAGCATACACGATTTCCAAGATTTTGTCAATAGGCAGAATAAAATATTTTTGTTTTAATTAAAGCTGCAAAATCTCCTCGGATCCGTCGTCAAAGGTCAGCCGGAACTGATCGGAAAGCAGATGCGTGATTTCCGTGACAACTCTGCTGTGATCGAGATATTGATACCCGATGCCCTTGCTATAGGAAAGATCTATAACCGGCGGATCGGTCACGAGCAGTACGGATTCGGGCTTTTCCGCATAGTGCTGCGGGAAGCCTTCTTTGTCGCCGCTTGCGCAGTCAAAGAAGCACAGGTCAATGAAGCGCTTGTCCTTATGCGTATTGTTCATCCATGTGACGTCGATTTCGCACCAGCGGTTTTGCTCGGGGATAAAAAGCGCCGACCACGCATGCTCCTCGCCGCCGAGATCCCATGTAAAGACAGGCTCCGCGCGATAGCCGAGCTGCCGCATGACCGCATTGAAGCAGCCGGTAAAGCCCCAGCAGAGCGCGATTCCGTCGTGCAGCACATTCCGGATTGCATTGTGCGAATAGGTGTAGTCATACCGGCAGCGTTTATTGATTTCGAGCGCCGTGATGAGCGCCGCGGCGAGCGTGCTGCATCCTGCGGTTTTCTGCTGAATATCTGCGGAAAACCGGATCCATTCCGGCAGAAATGTCTCGAGCATTTTCCGGTATTCATCGAGCGGCATTTCCGGCACGGGATAGCAGACCGGACCGTTCTGCCGTCCGGAAGCTGCATGATCTGCTGACGGGTTCTGAAATTTGTCTCCGTCACATGAAAGAGCAGGGGCGCATCGCAGCAGATTTCCCAGAGCAGCATCCGCCACGCATCCCTGTAATCCGGATGCTCCGGATGCAGCAAGGTCTGCATGAATGCCTCCGAAAAATGCAGTCCGTTTATGATTCTGTCCGGATCGGTGATCAGATTTGCCGCCTTCCGGAAATCGGTATTGTATCGCTGCAGATTGTCAATGAGCAGCGCAGAAAAATCAATTTGAGCCATGCTGTTCTCCTGTGCCAGATTGTATTGATGTACCAATGAAATCCTGAAGATGAGATGCGCAGAATTTTTGTCGTGAGACAAGGCAGAAAGCCGCAGCCCTACTCTTGTAAGGCAAGGATTTCTAACGCAGTATCACGGCAAAAAGACAAGCAGATCACTTCAAGAGATCGTTGGGACATCAATTTATATCAATGAGCATTTTTGCGCGGTTATAGGCGTTGACGGGCGTGCCGCTGGAATCGACATCGACGCTGACGATATGACCGCCGCATTTGCGCTGCAAGGATGCATATAACCCTCTGCCGCTGACATGATTCGGCATGCAGCCGAAGGGCTGGATTGCGAGAACCTTTCTGCATCCGTGCAGGATATATCCGGCGGATTCGGTGCCGATGAGCAAGCCGTCGCCGATTGCCGCGCCGAAGCGGACGGTTCCGCTGACTTCCTTTTTGAGGACATTGAGCGGCGGCAGCGAGAAGAATCCTGCATCTGTGACCGCTTGAACCATGCGCGCCTGAATCGCCTGCAAGATGCGCCCGATGATCCGGTAGCCTGCGGCTTCGGGCGGCGAAGCGAGCGTCAGATGCGAGTCGATGTAGTAAAGCACATACCACGAGAGCCCGTTTGTATAGCTTTCGCAGCCGGAGCGCTCCAGCCACTTTACCATATCCCAGTTGCCGAGCGCGCAGTATTTGGTATACAGCTCCCCGACGATTGCAATGCGCTGTTTCTTTTCGCCGCTGCGTCTGATTGCGGCAAAATCGGCAGTGATCTCATCAAAGCGCCGCAGCATTGTTGAGATCCGCAGATTCCGGAAGTGCAGCAGCTCCTCGCCGAGGATCCGGAACCATTTGCCGCGGCAGCGTTCGGTCTCGCCTTTGCGGATTTCATATGGACGCACCTGCTGCACGAGCATCATCAGCAGATCGCCGTACCAGAGCGCAAAAAATGCTCTCCAGACCATTTTCGGCGTAATCCCGAGCTGATTCTCCTCGTCGATATGCTTGAGGTTCATCGTCAGCACGCGCACCTGCTGATAGCCTGCCTTGCGGACGGCTTTTCGCAGCACCTCGGTATAATTCGAGCCGCGGCACGCATCGCCGACAGAGGGCATCAGCAGCTTTGTGTGATCAGGATCGAACAGACCGCTCCCGAGCGCACGGATCATCTGCCCCGTATTGAGAATGCAGGGGTAGCACATATCATTGTGTACATACCGCAGCCCTGTTTCGGTGACCGCCTTTTTATTATTGAGAATCACCGGATGAAACCGCCTTGTATAGAACGCGTATTTCATCAGCGGAAAATGCGCATCAAGCAGGGCAGGGATGAGCAGTGTCTCTTTTTGTTTCATGTCAGTTCTCCGCGGATGGATGGGTTATTCGGCAGCCTGCTGTTCGCAGTTCAGCGTCTTTCCGTCACTGACGACCGTGACATTTCCGTTGTAGGTGTAATAGGTTTCGACGCCGCGCTTTTCCAGTGTTTCGACGGTCGAAGGATCGGCGTTCTCCTTTTCGGAGCAGCAGACGACTGCAACCTTCGGATTGCAGGCATCGAGAAAATCCTCTGTTGTTTTCATATAGTTCCCGTGATAGGGGACCTTGAGAAAATCCACTTCACCGAGCTTTAAGTCCATGATCTCCTGCTGACGGGCGTTCTCGGCATCGCCTGCAAAGAGCAGCCTGTTCGCGCCGTGCTGTACATAAAGGACGAGCGAGAAATCATTTTCCTCATCCTTGCCGTAGAAGTCCTCCTGCGGCGCATAGAGTTGAAAGTGCGCATCATCCGCCTGCCATTCGTTCTGCGATTTTGCAGCCATTGCCGTAAGCGGCGTCTGCGTCTCGTCGATTTTCTCAATGAAGCTGTTGTATTCGTCCGAATCCGAGGTATAGTCCGGCACATAGACATTTTTGACCTTCATGCGGTTCACGACTCTTGCCGCGCCGCCGACATGATCCTTGTCGAAGTGCGTGATGATGAGATTGTCGATCGTGTCAATGCCCTGACTGCTCAGGAATTTCTCGATCTGCTTGCCGTCGCCCTTGTTGCCGGTGTCGATGACGGTGACAGTATTCTGTGTCTGCACCACGAGCGCATCCGCCTTACCGACATTGAATGCGGTGACAGTGAGATTTCCGGTAACAGGTGTGGTGTTTTCCGGTTCGGCGGATCCGGAGAAATCCGGATTCTGCGTGCAGCCGGAAGCGGTCAGCAGGGTGATTGCGCCGAGCAGCAGCGCGGTGATTCTTTTCAACATAAATGATCTCCTTATCAGTGGGGAAAGGGCTGTGAATCGGAATGCTGAGATTGTGTCATGATCATTGTAGCAGCGTGTTATGCATGTCAGATTGCTGAAAGCTGAAAATCAGATGAAACTTTGCGGCATTTCAAATTACTTCCTGACCTTGAGTACGGTGATTGCTGCATAGTGCAGGATATCGAATTCTTCGGGTGCGAGGATTCCGAGCATGTTTCTGTGATCGCTGTCCCATGCCGCAAGCTGCTCAGGATTCAGCGAAGCCCCGACGCCCCGGCAGGCACGCATTCTGCCGTGCCAGTTTTCGCGCGTAAAGTGAACCGGCAGATCGAACATCGTCTGTTCGGTGATCTCAAAAAGACCGGCAATCTCCTCCGGCGGCTGAATCAGATGGCGTCTGTCGCCTGCACCGGTCCATTTGGGATTATATTGCAGAACGAGCTTTTCGCTTGCATCCGCGATTTTGTCCTCCTCGGCAAGCCAGCCCATATAGAGCAGCACGAGCGAGCCGCCCTTTTTGAGCATTCTTGCGATATTGGGATATGCCTTTTCTGCATCGAAATACCAGTAGCACTGACAGGCGGTGACGGTATCGAAGCTGTCGTCGGGATAGTCCGTTGTCTCCGCAGAAGCGGCGCGGAAGTCAATCTGCATACCTGCTTGTGATGCGAGCAGCTTTGCCTGTTCGATCTGTTCCGGCGAGATATCCGTGCCGCACCATTTCGCACCGGCATCATAGAGATTGCGCGGCAGGACGCCGGTACCGGTGCCGAGATCGAGACAGCTCTGACCTGCCTTGCAGAAGCCGCGGTCAAGGATCGCTTTATAGAATGCTTCGGGATAGATATCGCGGAATTTTGCGTAGTCGCCCGAGGTGCGCCCCCAGTCGAATGCCTTTCCGCCGTCGATGTTTTTGTTCTGAATGTCCATAGATTTGCGCATGATCCCATAATAAGATCATACTGCTCCTTTCTGAATTTAGTCTTGATTTTTGATGATTGACAGAACGGCTGTCCGATCAGAAATTATGCCGGTCCGTGAAGCGCAGCTCTGCATACAGACCGATGCAGCCGAAATCAAAAGTTCCCTTGACGGAGAAATAACCGTTATTTGCAAATACCTGTACCATACTGTATTCCTTCCTGTTTTGTGATGGAATCAGGCGCTTGTAGCCCAGCGATAGAGGATGTATTCCGATTTGGTTTCGAGGATCGCAGACCAGTCGTTCCATTCATCCTTGCCGACGCTGAACGCCTGCAAAACCGGTTCATGCAGAAATCCGACGCGCTGATTCATATTCTTGAAATCTGCGTCGATGTCAATATTGACCGGCTCGTAACTGCGCTCCTGATAGAGTTCCTCGTAATCATCGAAGAAATCGCTGTTTTCATCTGCATTGAGAAACCGGATTGCCCCATCAAGAAATGCATCCTTTGAGGCAAAATCCGTTTTCGGCGCAACGACGATCATGATATATTCTTCCCTGCTGCCGTTAAAGCAGCAGTTTCCGAAATCCAGTACGATCATATAGTTAGTCCTTTCTCAGATAGATTGATTTGTAGGTGTAAAAGAGAAATCGGAATCAGCCGATGATCTCCGAATATTCCACAGACTGTATGATACAGCCGGTCTCCTCCAGCTTTGCGGCAATCTGTTCAATGTACCATGATGCATCGGTGAAATCCCCGCACACGGTTTTTCTGTTGATTGAAATATTGATCTGAACTTCTTTTGTATCTTTTGCGAGCAGTGATATCCCTGCATCGGAATTCTGATGATACAGGATCACACCGCATAATTCGCCGCATTTCTGCTTTTCGGATATCAATGATAGCAGTTCTTCCGCTGTGAGAGGCTGCCTTTCCCAGTTGAAACCGTCTTCCTCATCATGCAGCGGCAAAAACTCCTTCTGATCGCCGGAACCGCTCCAGCCGATCCGGTGAAACGCCGAAATGACTTCTGCAATGCTGTCTGTGTACAGGCTGCAATCAAGAACAAAATATGCTTCTCTTGCCATATTTCCGACTCCCATATTCCAATTATAATACTGAGCATTGATTACCATCAGCCTGCCGTGCCGAACAGCAGCACTGCCGATACGGAAACAGCCTGAAAGCACGAGGCTCTCAGGCTGCTTGACCGTGGTTTATTTATCCCCTTTTTTACATGCTGCTCAAAGCATTCATGCCGTCATTGTTCTGCGGAGCATCCGCAGCCGGAGCAGGCTCCGGATTGTATTCGCCGGCCGCTTCAGCCATAGCCGCAAGCGAAGCCAGATCACCGCTCTGTGCAGGCTTCGGCGCTGCCGGTGTCACGGGCTTCAGTGCCGGAGCGACAGAAGGCGTGACCGGTGTTGCGGGCTTCGGTGCCGGTGTGACAGAGGGCGTGACCGGTGTCGCGGGCTTCGGTGCCGGCGTGACAGAAGGCGTGACCGGAGTTGCAGGCTTCGGTGCCGGAGCAGGCGCTGCCGGTGTCACAGGCTTCGGAGCAGGAGCCTTTGCAGCTTCTTTTTCAGCTTCCTTTGCGGCAGCGGCTTTTGCTTCCTCTGCTTTTTTCTTCGAGATTTCAGCGAAATCCTTTTCCTCATAATCGCCATCGAGCCAGCCGACGCGCTCGAGCTGCTTGACCGGAATGCGCTTGAGCGGAGAATACAGGAACTTGGTGCAATGGTATCCGGCATCTACCATGCCCTTCTTCGTACATAGTACCTTGTTTCCGTCGCTGGAGCGCTTGCCGTGCTCGCAGTATTCACATTTCGGTTCAATCGCCTTTCCAAAATACTTTCCGCCTTTGGAGAATACATCAAAAAGTCCCATATTGGTCACCTCGTTCAATCGGCTTGACCGCAGGATCCGGTTGATTCTGCGCGTTTTGGCCCTATGTTTTCTCCATTATAACATATTTTTTTGAGTTTGTCTAGTCCTTTTTTATAAGAAATGGAAATCCGGTGCAAAAAATCAGGATTGCAGGGAGCAGCGATCCGCTCCGCGATACCGCAGCCGGAAATGCCAGCACCGCGGCAGCGTCGTCCGTATCGAAAAAGCCGGATAATACGTATAAAATCAAAAAGGTCAGGGCAGCGGCGGAAAGTCTCACGCACAGCAGATGCCGCATCCGGACGAAGCCGCCGGAGAGCGCTCTGCACTGTAAATGGACACATATTCCACCAAAGGAGAGCAGCGCGCCGGAGAGTGCGATCAGCAGGCGGAGCGGAAAGCCGCAGCGGAGCAGCTTTTGCATCTGTGTGATATCGGAGAGCGCGAGCATCAGGGCGCGGACGCGCTGCTCCGACAGCCCGAATAAGCCGCCGAGCCGTACCAGCAGCGCGGTGATCCCAAGCAGATCACAGAGGAGCATCAGCAGCCCGAAGCACAGCACCATGCCGCATACTGCCGTGAGACTGCGCATCGCAGCGGTGACTGCATCGGGCAGGGCTTCCGCGCTGAGATGCACCTGCGGCGGCGCCGGTTCCGACAGATCGGGCTTGGGGCGCAGGAGCAGCAGAATGATATTTGCAAGGATGCACCCGCCCAGCATCATCCAGCCGACGGAAGCGCGCCCAAACATCCGGCAGCCTGCGAATCCGACCGCAAACGCAGGTCCGCCGCCGAAGCAGATGCAGGCATACTGACCGGCAGACTGTGCATCCAGACGACCTGCCCGGACCATCTGCCGGAGCAGCATCGTCCCGACCGGATAGCCTGCGATCTGACTGACAAGGAACACCGTCAGCAGCTCCGGCGGCAGATGCAGCAGCCGCGCAAGCCATGAGAGCCGCATGCCGAGCCACGCCGCCGCGCCTGTTCCGGTCAGGAGATTTGCCGCAGCCATGCAGCCGAACAGCGAGGGGATCAGCGTCTCGAGGCAGAGCCGCATGCGGTCCGCGGTGACAGCGGCGGTATCGGCAGCATGTGCGGCGAGCAGGCAGAAGATCAGAAGCGGCAGCATTGCAGCAGCGGCAGTGCGGACGGCAGGGCGGTGTGCGGTGCGGATCATGACAGGCTCCTTTCCGGCGTTTTAATATATCGTATGCGGATTTTTGCTGCATGATTCGCACACGCTCTATGAGGCATCGCAGATCATGCGGCGCATTGAGTGCGAGATCCGGCGCGAAAAGGATACCGCAGTCGCAGCACAGGCAACCGGTGACGATCAGCTTCGTGTGGACTGTCAGCTCCGGATCAATCACCTCTCCGGACTGTATAAGCAGGTCACCGATGCGTCCGGTCTGACGCCGCGGCGCGAGCGGATGACTGTGGAGGGATTCAAGCAGGCGAAAAAAGACTTAATTTCAAAAACGCTCTTGACTTCTCCGCTTCCGGATGGTACAATAAAAGAAAAGGAAGCGTATGTTCGGGACAAAGTTATTCCGAATTTGAAAACGGATACTCTTGTTCCACGACAAGATATTCACAGACAAGGAACAAAGATGTATCTCGATCGTCAGCGTGAGCTTGCCAAAAATAATCAGCACGGTCCGGGATATCTTACGATAACAGATGATGAGGTTCTCGCGCTTGTTCGTGAGTTCAAAGGAAAAGGTAGATTGAATATCAAGGATTCAACAACGAATTGGAACAGTCAAGAAATAATCCTAACGAATGATAAGATTATAGGTGTTGTTGTCAATAATAATACCGGAAAAGCTGTTCCGACAACAGTATTCAAAATTCATTACAGTGCAAATGGAATACATGTTGTTCCGGATTATCCGAGTAAAAAGAGAGGCGAAAAAAATGACAATCAATGATATATGGAAATATTTTGATTTCAAAACAACTGTTTGTGTTCAAACAAGTTATGGCTCCAAAAACACAGGTATCATTACTGGTGTTGAGAACAGCTTTGAAACAAACTCCGGAAAAGATGAAATTGAACTTGACATCGGCGACTGTTATTTAGCTATCGAAATTCCGGATATTGTTTCAATCGAAAAAGTCGAATAAACCGCCCTGAGCAATCAAGGCGGTTTTCTCATACCCTGTCGAATCAGTCGAAAAACAGCCCTGATTCAGTCGAATCAGTCGAAAACGGCTGTCAATAGCGTGGATTTGAAGTGCATTTACAGTAGATTTGAAAAGAGTTGAAACGAATGGAAATACTCACCATCGAACAGTATCGTGAATATCTGATTAAGCGCATCAAAATCCTGACGAATCTTGTGGAGCGCTTTGAGGGCAGCCACAACTTGCCGGAAAAGGCGGCAGAGCTTTATCTGAAAGCATACGCCGATCTGGATTATGTCATGAACCAGTTGTTCATCATCGACAATGCGGACGATCTGACAGATTGACTGCACAAACTCAATACGGAATCAGGCATCTCGAAAGAGGTGCTTTTTCATTCCCGACCGCTGCATTTTTCCCTGCCACTGCGCATACGCTTAGACACGGGAGGGATGCGCGCAATGAAACAGCCTGCAATGTTTGCCGACCGCATGGAGCTGTGCGGCAACACTGATTTATATATAGACCGCTGCCGCCGCCTGCTGGAATGCAGCGATATGCTGATGCTGCTGGAGCTTGGCGGACACCGTGCCGCGATCTGGGGACACGGGCTTTCTGCCTCGGATTACAGCAGCGAGGGACTGCATATCCGCGGCGAGATCCGCGCAATCGAACTGGACGGGGGACTGTGAAGCATGGCAGTGATCCGGATTGAAGCCGACGGCGAACAGCTTGCGGCATTCCGCGATGCGCTCCGCAGAAACGGCGTCCGCTGCCGGAATCAGCAGATGCGCGGCGAATGCTTTTCCGCAGAGACCGCCGCCGGAGCGTATCGAATGCTCGAAGCATTGGCGGCGCGGTATCAGGTGCGGCTCACGGTCAAAGAGCGGCACGGACTGCGGTATTTCTTTGCGCCGTACCGGATGCGGCTCGGATTTGTATGCGGGGCGCTCTGCGGCATATGGTTTCTCTGGTGGTGCAATGCGCGCATCCGGAGCATCGAAATCACCGGCAATCAGCGCGTACCCGAAGCGGAGATCGTCCGTGCGCTTGCAGATCTCGGCGTCTCCTACGGCGTACCGTTCCGTGATCTGCCCTACAGCTATATCGAGCAGCAGATGCGCCTTGCCGTCAGCGAGATCGAGTGGATCACGATGCGGCACAGGGGCGGCAGGCTCATCGTCGATCTGACAGAGGAAACGCCGCCGCCGGAAATGCACATGGATCATATCCCGACGAATGTGATCGCAGCGGAAACGGCACAGATCACCGGCATGGATGTCCGCGGCGGATTTGCCGTGAAGCAGATCGGGGATACCGTGCATGCAGGCGACCTGCTGATCACCGGCGCACAGACTGACGCATTCGGCATCTGCAAATACTACCACGCGGAGGGGATCGTCACCGGCACCTATTTTGATACATTCGAGCAGGAGATTCCGTTTGTCTCTGAGATTCCGGTGCGCGGCAGAACGCAGACGGAGACCGTGCTTTCGGTTTTCGGCAGGCGCATTTCGCTGACGCTCGGATTCGCAAAGCCCGAAGCCGATCCCGATCTGATTTATGAGGAGGATGCAGAGCCTCTCATGCTCTTTGACAGGCGGCTGCCGCTCTCGGTGATCCGGTGCAGATACACGCAGCAGGAGACCGCGATCACCGTTTTTTCAGAGGCGGAAATCCGCACAATGCTCGAAGAATCAGCGGCACGTTATGAGCGTAATTTTCATGCCGAAGATACCGTCCTCAGCAAAAAGGCTGAATTTTCTCGCTCCGATTTGGGCATATCGCTGAAAATCAACTATGTTTTCGAGGGGGTTATCGGGAAAAGCAGTGAAATTTTTGTGAAATTATCCTAAAACTATTCCATTTTTCTTCGGTTTGTGATATAATAGACATAGAATTTATCATGCGCTTTTTGCGGCCTGTTGAAGCAGTCCCGAAAAGCAGCCTATCACAAAGGAGCCGATTCACAAACACACATGGCAGAACTGATTTGGAATGCAGCAAATCCCGATGAGATCGCCGCTGTCTTCGGCAGCTACGACTCCAATCTCAACCTGATTCAAAAGGAGTTTCAGGTCGTGATTGTCAACCGCGGCACCGGTGTCAAGATCACCGGTCCGGAGGAGAATATCCGCAAAGCCGCAGAGGCAATGGATGTGCTGCTCGAAAATACCCGCAAGGGTACCGGCATCAATGAGCAGAGCGTGCGCTATGTCGTTTCCATGGTCGCCGATGATGCCGCTGAGGAGGTCAAGACGCTGACAGCCGATGCCGTCAGTGTGACGCTCTCCGGCAAGCCGATCCGCCCCAGAACCGTCGGGCAGAAGAAGTATCTCGATGCAATCGCTTCCAATACGATTGTACTCGGCATCGGACCTGCCGGCACCGGCAAGACCTATCTTGCGGTCGCAATGGCAGTGAAGGCGCTGAAAAGTCATGAGATCAGCCGCATCATTCTCACAAGACCTGCCGTCGAAGCAGGCGAGAAGCTCGGCTTTCTCCCCGGCGATTTGCAGGATAAGGTCGATCCCTATCTCAGACCGCTTTACGACGCGCTGTTTGAGATGCTTGGCAGCGAGGCGGTTGAGCGCGACCTCGAAAAGAATATCATCGAGATCGCACCGCTTGCCTATATGCGCGGCAGAACGCTCGATCATGCGTTCATCATCCTCGATGAAGCGCAGAACACCACCTCGGAGCAGATCAAAATGTTCCTGACAAGACTCGGTGAGGGCAGCAAAATGGTCATCACCGGCGATATTACCCAGATTGACCTGCCCGATCCGCGCCGCTCCGGTCTCATCGAAGCGATGCGCGTCCTCAAAACAGTTGATGACATCGTGATTCATCAGTTCTCGGAGAAGGATGTCGTCCGGCACAGACTTGTGCAGGATATCATAACCGCCTACGCGAATTACGAGCATAAAAATACACAAAATCATCATGAAAGGAAAAGAAACAAAAATGGCTAAGCTGAAGGTTTACATCAAAGATACACAGCATGAGGTGAAGATTCCGGTCGGAATCCGTCTGCTGATCCGCCGCTGCTGTCAGGCAGTGCTGACAACGGAGGGCTTCGGTCACGATACCGAGGTCAGCGTCTCCTTTGTCAACAATGAGGAGATCCGCAAACTCAATGCGCAGTACCGCAATAAGGATATGGAGACCGATGTCCTGTCCTTCCCGCTCTGCGAGGGCGATCACCTCGAGATCAACACCGAGAACGGCTTTGTCCTGCTCGGCGATATCGTCATTTCGATGGAAATGGCGGTCAAGCAGGCAAAAATGTACGGACATGTTCTCGAGCGCGAGGTCGCATTCCTGACCGTTCACTCGATGCTGCATCTGCTCGGCTATGATCATGAGAAATCCTCGCTCGAGCAGAGACAGATGCGCGAGAAGGAGGAATCTGTCCTCGAAAAGCTCGGCTTCTCCAGAGATACCAGCTATATTGTCCCCGAGGAGCAGGAATAATCCCATGCAGGAAAACGGCAAGACGAAAATTCTCTTTGCAGCGATCGCCGGACATACCAATGCCGGAAAATCCTCGCTGCTCAATGCGCTGATCGGCGAGAAAATCGCCTCTGTCAGCCCGAAGCCCCAGACCACGCGCACGCGCATCACCGGCATCCGCAATGTCGGGCAGACGCAGCTTGTCTTTACGGACACGCCCGGTCTGCACCGCGCGCGCACAAAGCTCGGGGATCAGATGCTGAAGGCGGCGAAGGAAGCCGTCTCCGAGATCGACTGCGTCATTTTCATGCAGGACTGCACCAAGCCGCTCGGCGAGCAGGAGCAGATCATGCTCGATAACCTCACGAAGCAGGGGACGCCGGTCATTTTCCTCTATAATAAGATCGACCTGCTCAGGGAGAAATCTGCGCTTGCGCCGCTGCTGGTCGAAGCGGAGAACCGCTGGCATCCGGCGGCAATTATTCCGGTTTCGGTCACGCGCAATGACGGCGTACAGGCGGTGCTGGATGAACTGCTCAGCCGCGCCGTCGAAGGACCGCACTATTTCCCGGAGGATATGATCACCGATCAGCCGGAGCGTGTGCTTGCTTCGGAGATCGTCCGTGAACAGCTCCTGTATCTTCTTCAGGATGAGGTGCCGCACGGTGTTGCAGTCGTGACGGAATCCTTCTCCGAGCGTGAGGATAAGGATATTCTCAATATCTCGGTGCTGATCTACTGCGAGAAGGAATCGCATAAGCGCATGATCATCGGCAAGAACGGTTCGATGCTCAAAAAGGTCGGCGCAAATGCAAGACGGGAGCTCGAAAAGTTCTTCCGGATTCAGGTCAATCTCCAGACATGGGTAAAGGTCAAGGAGGACTGGCGCAACCGCGATATGATGATCGAGCAGTTCGGGCTGAACTTCAACCAGTAAAATTTACCATGAAACTGAAAGCTGATTCCGCATATGCTAACTTCAAAAGGAGGCTTGTATATGCGGAATCAGAATGCTTATCTGACGGACAGAATGGCGGAAAAACAGCAGCAGATGCGCTGGGATGCCTTCTGTCAGAGCGGCAGAATCGCGGATTATCTCGAATACCGTGCCTGCTGCGACCATGAGGATCACACCTATGCAGACGCATCTCAATATCAGGGGACTCGTCATTCGGGAGACTGCACTGCATGATGCCGACAAGCTCATTGACCTGCTCACTGAGAACGGCATCCGCACGGTGCAGGCGAAATCTGCACGGAAGCAGGGCAGCAAATACGGCGCTGTGACACAGCTTTTTGCCTACGGGGATTTCTGCCTGCGGTGCAGCAGCGGCAAATATTATCTTGACAGTGCCGTGTCCCTCAATCTGTTTTACGGGCTCCGGAATGATCTGGAAGCGCTTGCGCTCGCGTCCTATTTTTCGGAGCTGATCCGCAGAACGATGACAGATCAGCCGCAGCCGCAGCTTTTGCGGCTGTTTCTGCTTTCGCTGCATCATCTCTCGGAGCATTCGAGACCGGCGGCACTCGTCAAGTCGATCTTTGAGCTTCGGCTCATGACCGAGCTGGGCGTGATGCCGGATCTGCTCTGCTGTAAGGAATGCCTGACTTTTCTGCCGGAGCATCCCGTTCTGCGCATTCAGCAGGCGGATCTGATCTGCCGCGACTGCAATCCGGTCCCCGAGCCGGATGAGCTTGATGTGCCGCAGGCGGTGCTGCATGCTGCGAGACATGTTGTCTTTTCGGAATACAACAAGCTCTTTCAGTTCCGGCTGAAAGGGCAGAGTGCGGAGATTTTTTCGCAATATGCCGAGCGCTATCTGCTCGAACGGCTCGGAATGAACTTCCCGACGCTCAAATTTTATCATCAGCTTGCAGACAGCAGCATTGCGCCGCAATGACTGAGGATCATATTTCCTCCTGCCTGCGCCCTGATCATAACGCCCTCTGCGATGGAAATTAAAATCTCTGAAAGAAATATCATGTTTGATATTACAAAAACCGCTGAGACCGGCTTTGCGCCAATCTCAGCGGTTTTCCTTGATTATTCATAAAAAGAGAATTCCGGATGGCTGATATCCTCACTCCTCGCGGCGGCGCTGACGTTTGCCGACAAGAAGATCGTCACGGTGCTTCATGAGAATCTCTGTTCCGTCCTCACTGATATAGGTTCTGCCGTGCCTTGTCAGCTCCAGAATCGCAAGGAACATCGCCACGCGGTCCGTGCGCTTTGTAAGCCCGTCAAACAGATCCGCCATCCGCACGCTCTCATGCGTGAAGAACTGCCGCAGCAGATACACAACCTTTGAGGCAACGCTCGTGACCTGATGATGCATCTGCACGACGGCGTGAATCTTCTCGCCGACATTGCCCTCGGATTTGCCCTGCGGCATCCGTTTGAGTCCCATATTCTGATAAACTGTCAGCAGCAGCGTCGGCTCATGCGTTCTGCGGTAGGTCATATCAACCGGAAGCTGAACAGGCTTGCGCACAAACAGCACATCCCCGAGATATTGCTCGCGCAGATTTCCGGCGGCAATTTTGCAGAGGGAATATTCAATCAGCGCGCCCTCCAGCTCCTTCTTGACCGCCTCCGCTTCCTCCGGCTGCGGCAGAAGCGCTGCCGTCTTCATCCAGATCAGCTTTGCCGCCATGGTCAGAAATTCGCCTGCAAGCTCATAATCCTGCTCGGCGCACTGCTGCATATAAAGCAGATACTGCTCGAGTAGCACCGAAATCTCAATATCGTGAATATTGAGCTTGTGCTTTGCGATCAGATGCAGCAGCAGATCCATCGGTCCGTCAAAGACCGGCAAATGAAACGATAACTCCGGCATAGCGTCAACCCATCAGCGCCGGAATCCAGTTTGTCAGCAGCGTGAACAGATCAAAGACCTTGCCCTCAACGAAATTGAGCGGACCGTGCAGAATCGGCGTCACAAGCAGAATGAGAAAAACGATGCGGACAATCTGCTCATTGCGGATGAACCAGCGATCGACATTCGCGCTTGTGAAATAGCTGAGGATCTTGGAGCCGTCAAGCGGCGGGATCGGTACCAGATTGAAAATTGCAAGACCGATATTGATTGTCACGAATGCGTAGAGCATCGAGTAGATGATATCGGGTGCATTGCTGATCGCTTCGCCGGCAATGAACTGTTCCAAGTAGGAATTGTAATAATCCGAGCATCGAAACACGCGCAGACCGATCATGCCGAGAAAAGCAACGATCAGGTTGCTGAGCGGACCTGCAAGCGCAGTGATCGCAACGCCGAAGCGCATCGAACGCTTGCGCGTAAAGCGTGTCGGATCAATCGGGACAGGCTTCGCCCAGCCGAATCCGCCGATCATCAGGCAGATCGCACCGATCGGATCCAGATGTGCAATCGGATTGAGCGTTAAGCGCCCCTGATATTTCGCGGTGTCGTCACCGAGCTTATATGCCGTCCATGCGTGCGCAAATTCATGGATCGGCAGAATGAGAAAGATAATAATCAGGCGGACAAGATATCCCATAAGCTCCGCCTGAGACAAACTTCCGAGTAAAGACATGCAGATGCTCCTTTCATGTTGAACGATTATCTTTCATTATACCACATTCAGCCGGAAAGTGCAATGGGAGAAAGGAAAAAAATCCTGATATCTGCGCAATCAGAGCGCCGCCCCGATCAGTCTGATCAGGGCGGCTTCATCTGTCCGTATAGAAAAACGGGATTCCTCTTAATCGTACCGCTCGTCAATGACGCGCGCGGTCTTCTTCATGCTGCGCGGCAGAACGCCGATCTCCACAACCTTGACAATCGGCGTGAAACCGATCCGGCTCTTGACCTTTTCCGCAATGCGGTGGCTGAGATCATCGAAATTGACATGTCCGTTTGTCTCGACATAAATGCGCATCGTATCCTTGCCGTCCAGATGCGAAATGCGGATCTGGTATTCGCTCGAAATTTCCGGGAACTGCGCAAGCACCTCCTCGATCTGCTTCGGGAATACGTTGACGCCCTTGATCTTCATCATGTCGTCGGTGCGTCCCTGAATCACGTCGATGCGCGGATAATGCCGTCCGCAGGGACATTCGCCCGGAATGATGCGGCAGAGGTCATGCGTGCGGTAACGGATCAGCGGCGCGCCCTCTTTCACGAGCGTTGTAATCACGATCTCGCCGAATTCGCCGTCCGGAACTGGATCGCCGGTCTTCGGATCAATGATCTCCAGATAGATGAAATCATCCCAGATGTGCATGCCGGTGTTATGCTCGCAGTTGATGCCGATGCCCGGTCCGTAAATCTCCGTCAGACCGTAGATATCGTAAAGCTCGATGCCGAGGCCTTCTGCGATGCGCGTGCGCATTTTCTCGCTCCAGCGCTCCGAGCCGATCACGCCCTTTTTCAGCTTGATCTGATCCTTGATGCCGCGCTTCTCGATCTCCTCGGTCAGCAGCAGTGCATAAGAGGATGTCGAGCAGAGAACCGTGCTGCCGAGTGACTGCATCATTTCGAGCTGCTTATCGGTGTTGCCCGGTCCCATCGGGATCGCCATTGCGCCGAGCTTTTCACAGCCGAGCTGGAAGCCGATGCCTGCCGTCCACAGGCCGTAGCCCGGTGTGATGTGGATGCGGTCCTTTTTCGTGATGCCGGCGACCTCATAGCAGCGCGCGAACATCGTTGCCCAGTCGTCAACGTCCTTCTGGGTATAGGGGATGATGACCGGCGTACCCGTTGTGCCCGAGGACGAATGGATGCGCACGATCTCCTCCTCCGGCGCGGTCATCAGTCCAAGCGGATATGCCTCGCGCAGATCGTTCTTTTCCGAGAACGGCAGCTTCAGAAATTCCTCTGCCGTTCTGACTTCGGTGATGCCTGCTTCACGGAGCTTTTTGCCGTAGAAGCTGTCGGCTTTGAGCAGTGCCTGAATACGGTCATTGACCTGTGCAAGCTGTTTTTCTGAGATTTGCATAGATTCATTCCTTTCCTGTGCTGCATGGTGCAGCGTCATGCTTCATATCGCAGTGCCTTACTGTTCAGCTCGACAAACTGCGGTTTGACCGTTGCTTTCATCGTTGCTTCGATCTCGTCGATCGAGAACGGGATCACGTTCTGCCGGATCGCAAGTCCCAGCATAATCATATTGAGCACCTTCGGGGAGCCGAGCGCCCTGCATGCCGCATCGCCGTCCACGGTCATGAGATGCTGCACATGCTGCTCAAGATACTGTACCATTTCCCTGCCGGTGTAATCGCTGCCGGAGAGCGCCGCCGTGACCGGCATGATCGGGTGCGTATTCAGAACCATGCTGCCGCCCTCCTTCAGATAGGGGAGCATGCGGACCGCCTCCGCCGGTTCAAAGCCGATGATGATATCCGCGCTCTTTTCGGGGAACATCGGGCAGTGCAGATCATCGCCCAGCCGCAGAAAGCTGAATACGCTGCCGCCCTTCTGCGCCATGCCGATTGTTTCGGCGCTCATGACAGGAATCTTGTTTGCCATTGCCGTTGCAGCGATCAGCTTCGAGGTCAGGACGATGCCCTGTCCGCCGACGCCGCAGATCAGAATATTCGTCTGCATCAGTTTGTACCTCCTGTCGAAATTGCATGGAACGGGCAGACCTGCGTGCAGAGTCCGCAGCCGGTGCAGAGCGAATGCTCGATCGTGACCTTGCCCTCCTGCACGACAATACCCGGACATCCGAGCTGCTTGATGCAGCGTTTACACTGCGTACACTTCTCCGGATCAATCACCGCAGGCTGCTCCGGCTTGATCAGCACCGCGCACGGCGATTTGAAGATGATCGCCTTGACACCCGGCTCTGCCGCAACGCGCTTCACGGTTTCGACTGCCTCCTCAAGATGCAGCGGATTGACCGTTTCGACCGTTTTGACGCCGACGCCCTTCAATACGGCTTCGATGCTGACCTTGTCCACGACCTGTCCCATCATCGTTCTGCCGGTGCCGGGATGCGGCTGATGTCCGGTCATGGCGGTGGTGGAGTTATCGAGGACGACAAGCGTCATTTCCGCCTGATTGTATACGGCATTGACCGCGCCTGTGATTGCGGATGCGAAAAATGTCGAATCTCCGACAAATGCAAAGCAGGTCGTATCCGGCTCGATCTTGCCGATGCCCTGCGTGATATTGACGCCTGCGCCCATGCAGAGGCAGGTATCAACCATATCAAGCGGCATCGCATTACCGAGCGTATAGCAGCCGATATCGCCGCAGAAAACCGCCTTTTTGCCCTTCATTGCCTGCTTGACTGCATAGAACGATGCTCTGTGCGGACATCCTGCGCAGAGAACAGGCGGTCGGACCGGCAGGGCAGGGGGCGCATCTGCCGGCTCCGGCTTCGGCAGATCCCAGCCGAGGAAATCCGCAATATTTGCTGCAACCGATGCGCAGGTGTTTTCGCCCGCATTTTTGACATCGTGCGTCAGCTTGCCGCGGATATTCACGTTCAGGTGATGCTTGCCGCAGAGATATGTCAGCTCGCGCTCGATCACCGGATCAAGCTCCTCGATGCAGAGCACCTCATCAAGCCCCTGCAAAAATTCGAGGGCGAGATCCTCCGGAAACGGGAACGGTGTTGCGATTTTCAGCAGGCGCGGTGCATCCTTTCCGGCAAGCGCCTCCTGCACATAGGTCTCGCTGATGCCGTGCGAGACAATGCCCTTTCGGCATCCGGCGGCTTTCGCAGGCGTCAGGACATTGTGCGCATACTGCGAAAAGACATGCTGCAATTCCACATTGCGCGCCTCAATGATCATATGTGCCTGATAGGACAGCCGCGGGAAAATCACCCACTTCGAGGAATCCTTGACAAAGCCCTCGGGCTTGTTGACTGCGTATTCGTCTTCATCCTTCACGGTAACGGATGCATAGCCGTGACAGACTCTTGTGGTCGGGCGGAACAGCACCGGCGTATGATACTTCTCGGAATACGCGAATGCGTCGCCGATCATATCGTATGCCTCCTGCACCGATGACGGATCAAAGCAGGGGAGCTTGGAATACGCCGCAAAGCTGCGCGTATCCTGCTCGGTCTGCGAGGAGATCGGGCCCGGATCATCCGCGACGAGAATCACCATGCCGCCCTTGACGCCGATATACGCAAGGCTCATCAGCGGATCGGATGCGACATTGAGTCCGACCTGCTTCATCGTCACCATGCTCCTTGCGCCGCAGTATGCCGCACCGGCGCCCAGCTCCAGCGCCGCCTTTTCATTGACCGACCACTCAACATAAAGGCTGCCCTGATTCACCTTTGCGGCGGTCTCCAGCACCTCTGTGGACGGTGTTCCGGGATAGCCGCAGACCAGATTCAGTCCGGCTGCAATCGCGCCTCTTGCAATCGCGGCGTTTCCCATGAGAAATTCCTGATGCATTGTTACAACTCCTTTCTGCACCTCGTTTGCGCAGAATCTTACAGCTTATTATAACACATCCCGCTGACGATTGCAAGACAAATGAAATTAGAAATGAGAAATTAGAAATGAGAAATTGCGGTGTCGCGCGGACGGATTTGAAATGAAGGGAGGAAGTATAAGTGAGGAGATAGGAGTGAGAAGTGGGGAGCTGCGGTGCCGCTGCGTAGTTTTGCCTTGCAAAATAAGCGGTGCTGCCGTCCGACCTTGACATTTTTTGCATTCTGATTTATAATAGAGGGAGCAGTATATAGAAAGGCGGTTTTTCATGATGAAAAATACCGAAAAACAAATGGATAAGCTCGTTGCGCTCTGCCAGGGGCGCGGCTTCGTCTACGCCGGTTCCGAGATCTACGGCGGTCTTGCGAATACATGGGATTACGGTCCCCTCGGCGTGGAGCTGAAAAACAACATCAAAAAAGCCTGGTGGCACTTCTTTGTGCAGGCAAATCCGCATAATGTCGGTCTCGACAGCGCGATTCTGATGAATCCGCAGACATGGGTTGCTTCCGGTCACCTCGGCGGCTTCTCGGATCCGCTCATGGACTGCAAGGAATGCAAAACCCGTCACCGCGCCGATAACCTCATCGAGGATTTCGACGGCACCAATGTCGCCGGCTGGACCAATCAGCAGATGACCGACTATATCCGCGAAAAGGGCATCGTCTGTCCGAACTGCGGCAAGTCCAATTTCACCGATATCCGTCAGTTCAACCTGATGTTCAAGACCTTCCAGGGCGTCACCGAGGACAGCAAGGCGGAGCTC
>JAGKVC010000201.1 GCA_021152595.1 Clostridia bacterium | reverse complement strand
TTTGCAATTCACTTAGGGGCGCCCTCTATCGCAGGGCGCCCCTCTCCGAAAAACGATCCACCGGATCGTTTTATCGGATTCACCCCTGCGGAGCTCCTTTGTGGGGGAGTTTCGCCGTCCTGCGCAATGGTTTGCAAGCAAACCGTGGGCGACCAGAGGCGCTGCCTCTGGACTCCGCGAGCTTTTGTAAAAGCTCGACCAAAACTTTTATTTCGGCTCCGCCGTGCGCTCCTTAAGTTGTTAGCATTGGTTCCCTTAGTCCTCGTCCTCTTCAAATTCCAATATATCTCCCGGTTGACAGTGCAGTGCCAGACAGATCGCATTGAGCGTGGAAAAGCGGATTGCACTGACCTTTCCGGTTTTGAGCTTGGAGAGATTGACATTGCTGACGCCGACCTTTTCGCTCAGCTCATTGAGACTCATTTTCCGGTCCGCCATGACGCGGTCCAGACGTAAAATAATTGCCATTTTGCACCTCACAGAGTTTCATTCAGATATCTGCGGATCTCAGCGCTGACGGTATCCGGCTCCTCAACATGCACATAATGTCCGCATCGGAGCTGCACAAGTCTTGGATTTGTCAGACCGGCAAGATAGTTTTCGTGAATGGTCTTCCACTTTTCCAGACCGTTTTCGCCGAGCATCTTTGCGAACATATCGCTGTCATCCGAGACAAAGAACAGCGTTGGCACATCCGGAACCGGTGCATCGTGCAGCGCAATGAAGTCGCTGCGCTGACTGTCAGTCAGGATGCCCTCACGCGCCATTGCGGTCTCGTAAAACCGGCTGTACCAGTGATAGGTGATCGCTTTGTACTCCGCGCGTTCCGCTTTGGTCAGATCGGGGCTTGCAGCGGCCGGAAAGACGGATGCAAACCGGTAAAGCCGGTAGCCGCCGATGTCATACATCCAGAAATTGAAGAAGTCCTCTTCTGATGCTGACTGTCCGGGGTTCTGTGTCTGCGCCGTGTGAATATCGCCGGTCTGACAGTCAAACTGCTCCGGTACCGCCATATCGAGCCCGATGATCGCTTCCACCTCATCCGGATAAAGCTGCGCCCAGCGGATCGCCTCCAGACCGGATGCGGAATGCGGACAGAGGATATACGGCGCATGGATGCCGGCTTTTTCGAGTGCCTCGCGGTCCTGCCGCAGAATGGTACTGAGCGTGCGTTCGCCTTGTATATCATCGCTGTAGCCGTAGCCGAATTTCTCGATTACCGCGATCTGAAACGAATCGGTCAGGCGGCTGAACAACGGCTTGAAATCGTATATGACAGCCGGTGTATTGGCACCTGCCATGAAGACAAGCGTTTTGTCGCCGCTGCCGGCAAAGTAGATATTCATATTTGCGCCGTCGATTTCCACATACTGTCCCTGATGCCGGATCTGTTTGGCTTCTTTTGCGAGCATATGCCGGTTATAGCCATAGAGCGTCCCGACAAATGCCGCGCAAAGCAGCAGCAGGATACAGATTGCAGGAATGATGCGCTTCAGGATTTTTGCTGCGTGTTTCTGCATGGTGCCGCCTCAGAGCGTCTCGTCGGATTCCTGCTGAAGCATCGCGCCGTAGCGAATGATATGCGCGATAAACAGGAACAGCAGGCCTTCAATGAGTGCTGAGGGATTGACAAGACCGCCGACACCCTTGAATGTTCCGATGATACCGGCGGCGCTGACAGAGGGAATCACGGCATTCACCAGAAACAGAATGCCGATGGTGCGGACGGTGCGGGAATTCTTCGCGGTAAACGGCATCCCGTCTTTTGCAATGCGGAAGAACATCAGTGCCGCAAGCAGCATGATGACAGTGAGAAAGCCGGAAGAAATCAGCTGCCGGATTGCGGAGTAACGCTCGATGGTGAATCCCTGCATGGTGAACAAACCGGAGCGGACGGAGTTTGCCAGAATTATCATCAGGTTGACAGCAGAAACGATCAGACACAGCACGCCGATTCCCAGGCTGCCGCTTTTCAGTTTTTCGATGGCGGTATTTTTGCTCATAGCTTGTTCTTTCATATGATATTCTCCTTTTGGAACGGATCAGAGTGTTTCGTCAGATTCCAGTTGAAGCATGGTGCCGTAGTGCAGAATCTGTGCGATGAAAAGCATCAGGAAGCCTTCCAGAAGTGCAGATATGCTGATCAGCGGACTGAGAAACATGGCGGTATCAACTCCGTTCAGCTTTGCAAGCAGAAGCGCTGCCGGAGCCGGAATGACCGCGATGATCAGGAACAGTACGCCGATGATGCAGACTGTCCGGACATGCTGATCCTGAAACGGCATCCCCTTCCGTGCGATTTGCAGGAACAGGATCGCCGCCAGCAGCATGGCAGCAGCCATAAGAAAATAGGTAACTGTCTGACTGATCGTTTCGTAGCGGTAGATCTCCAATTCAGCTTCCGGTTTCAGGTTTGGAAGCATTCCGATTCCCCGTTCTGCGTAGAAGATTGTCAGAAGAAAATAAAATACACAGATGCCGATACTGCCGGTGCGAAGCCTGCGGATGATTGTATTTTTGTCCGTTGCAGATTGTTTCATGAAAAATCCCTCCTGTCAGTTAAAGCGTCTCGTCAGATTCCTGCTGTAATGCTGCACCGTAGCGGAAGAGCCCTGCAAGGAACAGCAGCAGAAAGCAGAAGCTGAGATTCAGATAGTTCAGCACATTGGGCTGGATCAGATACGCCAGGCTGCTTGAATCGGAAGAGTCTCCGTAACGAATCATCTGGACAAACTGGAACAGCACAGGCAGAAGCGCGAGGAGTCCCTGCATAATGCCGGCGATGAACATGCGCGTTCCGTTCTGAATAGTAAAGGGCAGCCCCTTCCGGCTGATATCCCGCAGCAGCAGGATCACCGGAATCATGGTGCCGAGTGTCAGGATGATGCGGACAATCAGATCCGGAACCGTGCCGTAACGAATGTAGTTCAGATAGCTCAGAAAAGACTCATCCTCCAGCGTATCCGGCCGGCGGAGCGTGAATGTCACCTTATAGAGAAAGCTGATGATCTGTCCGAGCAGGATGAGAATTGCGATGACCAGTGCGATTTTGCCTGATCTGCGGATGCTTGCATTTGTCTGCTGCTTGCGTGCGTCATGATTCTTGTCCATAATATGCCTCCTGTAGGTATGATGTCAATGGCTTGCGGAGTCGTTTCTCTCCGTTGCTTGCAGTATAGCACAGAAATTAATGTTTGTCAACTAGAATTTAACGATAAACGATAATTATTATATGTTTGCATAATCCGGCATGACGGATTTGCAGACACCTTTATGCAGTTTGACGATAAATTTTTATCGTTTATCATAAAATGAGCGGAGGGACTGTGCGCATGGACGCATTTGAACGCTATGCCCCCTTTATTCAGGAATATATTTACCGTTCGGGCTGGGAGAAGCTCAGAGCGGTGCAGGTCGCCGCTGCGGACGCGATCTTCAATACCGAGGACAATGTCCTGATCTCCGCATCGACGGCATCCGGCAAGACCGAAGCCGCATTTTTTCCTGTCCTGACGCTGCTGGAGGAGAATCCGCCGCAGTCTGTCGGCGCGATTTACATTGCACCGCTGAAAGCGCTGATCAATGATCAGTTCAGCCGCATGACCGAGCTTTGCGAGCCTGCGGATATCAAGGTCTGGCGCTGGCACGGGGATGTCGGACAGTCGCAGAAGGCAAAGCTGCTGAAACATCCTTCGGGTATCCTGCAAATCACACCGGAATCGCTCGAAGCGCTGATGCTCCACAAGCATGCGATGATTCCGGCGCTGTTCCGTGATCTGCGCTTCGTGATCATCGACGAGGTACACTCACTTCTGCGCGGCGACCGCGGCGGTCAGACACTCTGCCTGATCGAACGGCTCTCGGATCTTTCCGGTGCAAAACCGCGCAGAATCGGACTTTCCGCGACGATCGGCGACATCGAGCAGACTGCGGAATATCTCGGGACAGGCTCCGGACGGAATACGGTCATTCCGCAGATCGCCGCACAGAAATCGACATGGCGGCTCTCGATGGAGCATTTCTACGCAATGGATACGCAGGCGGCTGAGGGCAAAGAGATCGACGCGCCGGAAGCGCTTGAGCCGGAGACCGATGCTGCGCCGCATCATGCCGATCCTGCATACGGCTATATCTTCTCGCATACACGCGGAAAGAAATGTCTGGTCTTTGTCAATTCGCGCGAGGAGTGCGAGGCGGTGACAACCTCGCTCCGGCAGTATTGCGAATGGAATCAGGAGCAGGACAGATTCCTGATCCACCACGGCAATCTCTCGGCATCGTTCCGCGAGACCGCAGAAGCCGTCATGAAGGATGAGGAGCAGGTCATGACGACCGTCACGACTGCGACGCTGGAACTCGGCATTGATATCGGCAAGCTGGAGCGCGCATTTCAGCTTGATGCGCCGTTTACGGTATCCTCATTTTTGCAGCGCATGGGACGAACCGGCAGACGCGGTCTGCCGCCGGAAATGTGGTTCGTCATGCGTGAGGAGGAGCCGGAGGCGCGTGCAATGCTGCCCTCCACTGTTCCGTGGAAGCTCCTACAGGGCATTGCACTGGTGCAGCTTTACGCGGAGGAGCATTGGGTGGAGCCGCCGAAGCTCGACCGGCTGCCGTTCAGTCTGCTCTATCACCAGACGATGAGTACGCTTGCGGCGAACGGCGAAATGACACCGGCGCAGCTTGCAGGCAGGGTACTGAAATTGCAGCCGTTCCACCGCATCACGCAGGATGATTACCGGACATTGCTGCGGCATCTGATCGAAAAGGATCATATTCAGCGGACGGAGCGCGGCGGTCTGATTGCAGGACTCGCAGGCGAGCGCGTCATCAACAATTACAAGTTCTATGCGGTTTTTCAGGACAGTGAGGAGTTCACGGTCCGCTCGGAATCGCAGGAGATCGGCACGATTGTACAGCCGCCGCCTGCCGGTGAGAAAATCGCAATCGCCGGACATGTCTGGGTTGTGGATGAGGTCGATTTTGACCGGCATGTCGTCTACTGTACCATGGTCAAGGGCAAGGTGCCTGCGTATTTCGGGGATTGTCCGGGTGATATCCAGACAAAAATCCTCGAGCGGATGCACAGGGTTTTGCAGGAGGACAAGCAATATCCCTACCTGATGAAAAA
>JAGKVC010000200.1 GCA_021152595.1 Clostridia bacterium | reverse complement strand
CGTACTTGTAGGCGCGCGCCCAGCGGGGACCGTGCGCCGTCGCGCCCAGGACGCCGTAAAATCTGCGTTCGTCGATCTTGATGACGGCGCCGTCGATCTCGAAGCGGAAGGTGTGGGAGTTAGAGGGATTGTTGAAATCAACACCGGCTTCGATCATCTCCTCCAGCGACATTCTGTGGACAGTCAGGCTGCCCGTAACCAGTTCGCCGCTGTTGACAACGATCTTCTGCTGCTTTGTTTTGCTGACTTCATTGATCTGGATCTCTGCCTTGCTCGGGAGATAGCCCTGCTTGTAGACAGAAACCTCATAGGTACCGAGCGGCTTGGAGATCAGAACCTTACCCTCGGAATTCGTCTTCAGGGCGCTTTCGGTCACTCTGCCGCCCTCATTGGACTTCAGATAGACATAAGCGAATTTAAGCGGTGCGTTGTCCTGATCGACGGCTGTCAGCTCAACAGAGCCGTACTTTTCCGGATCAAGAACTGTGACGACTGTCGAATCGCGTCCGGAGTTGCCGGCTGCGTCTCTTGCTGTCAGGAATACGGTGTAAGTGCCTGCCTTTTCAAAGGTATGGAATACTCTGGAACCGACTGCGGTCGAATCATCGCTGAATTCCCAGTAGTATTCAGTGATGCGGACGTTATCGGTCGAATTGGTACCGTCAAAGAGTACCTCGGAGCCGGTCAGAACCTGCATGGATTCCGGCAGATCGACTGTCGGTGCGATAATATCCTTATCAAATGCAAAGCTGTTGATCTGCTGGCTCTCCGAATGGTTGCCGAACTGGTCATAGATCGAAACGTAGTAGGTGTAGATTGTGCCCGGTACAACATCTTCGTCAGTATACTGCTCAGCATAGGTATTGTTCCGGTTGATCCATGTGAATTCCGATTCCTTTTCGGACTTGCGGAACAGCTTGTAGCCATAGAAATCGTCATTCTTTTCGGCTGTCCAGGAAAGCTCGATCTTCCAGTTATCCTGTGTGACCTCAAGAACCGGTGCATCCGGTGCGGTTGCCATCAGCGTGATCTCTGCAAAGGACGCATCGGTCGGCTCGCTGACATTGCCGCTCATATCGGTTGCGACAGCCTTCATGCGGTAGACGCCGTCTGCCAGATCCGCAGTATTCCACTTGAAGGATGCAGACTGATAGTTTGAATCGAGCTTATAGGTGCCGATCTCCTGCCACATGCCGCTCTTGTCATTTGCGGACTGATAGGAGACGGTCACATTTGCGAGACGGTTGTTATCCGCAGCAACAACGCTGAGGTTCGGATTTGCACCGACCGTCGAGCCGCTTGCCGGAACAAAGCCCAGCACGCGCGGATTCTCCGTATCCGGAATTGCCTGCGCGATCGCGGTATTGGAAACCTCGCTTCTGTTGCCTGCAATATCCACTGCATAGATCTGATAGGTATAGAGTGTGTCAAATGCGATTGTAATGTCGTAGTAATCCTTGGTGGTGCAGTCAGCGATCTTGCTGAGCTGCGATTTGCCGTCCTCGGCACGGTAAATTTCAAAGTGCTTGATATCGCTGTCGCTGACAGTCCATGTCAGGTGGACGTTACCGCCCTGACCGTCTGCATTGAGATCGGTGATGGCTGCCGGAGCGGTGCGGTCTACGCGGTATTCCGCAACGACCGGTTCACTTGCAAGACCTGCGGTATCATATGCCACAGCCTCGACATAGACCATGCCCTCATCAAGCGATGCAAGATCAAAGCTGTAGCGGAAGGTATAATCTGCGCGCGGCGTATCTGCCGTCAGCTCAGTCAGATCCTTCCATTCCTTCTCCTCGCCCTTTTCGACTGCATAGCGCAGAACGAGCTTTTCCACTGCGATGTTATCGGCAGCGGTCACAGAAAGGTCGATCTTCTCATTGAAGGTATTGCCTGCCGGATAGAATGCGCTGATGCCCGGCGCGAAGCTGTCAACGGTTGTTTTCAGCGTAACAGGCTCGGACGCCTCACCGCGGTTTCCGAGATCGTCATATGCGACGACGCGGAAGGTGTATTCGGTTTCTGCAAGCAGCTTTTCGATGTGCATGCCTGCGGTATCAGCGGTTCTGCCGACTTCCTTGTAATTGCCGTTTTCGCCGAGCTGCTCGACAGCATACCAGCCGAAGTTCGGCTCCTCGATATCTGTCCAGCGCAGGCTGATGAACGATGCAGCAGTCGTGCATGCATCTGTATCCACAACGACCTGCTCCGGACCGCTGTTGTCGATCTCATAGAGCTTGTCGAAGTGTGCGGATTCATTGCCCTTTGCGTCATAGGCAACGGCGCGGATTCTGTATGCACCGTCTGCCAGCTCTGCGGTGTTCCACTTGAGCTCGCAGCTTCCGTCCGAGACAGTCGTCTCAGGCAATGCGTTCCAGACATCTTCCTCATCCGCCTCACTGTGCCAGCTCATTGCAATGCGTGTGACGCCGATGTTATCCGCTGCGGTCACGCGGATGCTCTGAACGCCGTTGATGCGGGATTTTTCCGGTGTGATGGACTGGACATCCGGTGCAAGCTCATCCTCAGTGACCTGAACGGAAACAGCCTTGCAGGGATCGCCCTCGATGTTGTACTTGCTGAATGCGGAAACCTGATACTGATAGGTCTCGCCTTCCTTGACGTCCTTATCCACAAAGCGGACCGTCACAGCGCTGTTGATCTTCTGGATTTCCTTGAACTCGTCGCTGTCTGCATCTGCGCGGAAGATGCGGTAGCCGCCGCAGTTTGCGCTGACGGACGGATCCCATTGCAGATCGACGGTACCGTTCTGCGGCGTTGCCGTCAGATGCTTCGGTGCTGCCGGTGCGGAAGCGTCGATCAGGTATTCGACCTCAAACGGTCTGGAATTGTCATCCTCATCTGTCAGGGTAATGCGCAGGAAGTAATCGCCGTGGAGACCGCCGGTCTTCCAGCGATAGCGGTAATAGATCAGGGAAGCTGCCGTATTGACGGAGATCAGCGAGCCGTTGACCGGCTGATATGCGCTGTCCTCCTCGCCTGCGAGCTTGTATTCCATCTGCACGCTGACGGCATCCTTGCTGCCGAGATTGGTAAATGCAAATGTGATATCGTTTTCAGCGCCGCCGAAGCTCGCCTGATTCTTCGGGCTGACAGATTCAACCTTCGGAATCTGCGGTGTTGCCTTCACGCTCTCGCTGACCTCGGATTCATTGCCTGCCTGGTCATATGCAGTCACAGTGAAGGTGTAGTCCTTGTCGGTCTTGAGATCGCCGATCTTTCTGGTCAGACCGGAGGTCACATCCGCTGCAAGCTCACCGTCGCAGTAGACGCGGTAGCCGACTGTTCTGACATTATCGCGTGCAGCATTCCATGCGAGCTTGACCGAGGTTCCGGTTCTGCCCAGCACGCGCAGATCCTTCGGCGCTGCCGGTGCTGCGGTATCTGCGAGCGTCTTGCCGGTCACGGCGCCGGAGGATTCCGCATAGTTGCGGCATGCGTCAAATGCATAGACCTCATAGCTGTATTCCGTTTCCGGATCGAGTGCGCTGTCTGTAAAGGTGGTTTCGCTGGTGGTGTAGATCTTTTCCTGATTGCGGTAAATCTCATAGCCGAGAACCGCGACATTATCGGTCGAAGGCTCCCATGTCAGCGAGATCGAGGTTGTCTGCTCGCCTGCTGTCTTGAGACCTGTGACCTTGGAAGGTGCTTCCGTGTCGCTGAATTCGACCTTGTACGCTGTGAAGAAATCGTTGTCTCCGCCCTCCACAGCAACAAGAGCATTGCTGCTGTTATAGAATCTGTATTCGCTCAGCGGTCTGGAGAACTGCACGAATGCGAGCTGCGAATCCATCTTCGAGAAGCGGACAGACTGTACGATCGAACGGCCGTAGTAGGAGCCGGTGCCGCTCAGGATCACAACACAGTCATCCGATGTCACGAACGGACCGTTGCCATTCTGGATGAAGTCACCCTTGACCTCGATCTGACCTGCGGTGAGATTGCCGGCAGTCGAATTGCGGCTGCTTGCATACAGATCTCCGCCGACCCAGAGGCTTGCAAACGGATCCTTCATCGTAATGTAGGAATAGTTGCTGAAAGTAAAGTTGTTTGCAACTTCCAGTGTACCGGAATTGAAATTCAGGGTTCCGGTCAGACTTGCGTTTCTTGCAGTCAGCTTATGCGTGTCGAGGTTCACGGTTGCGCCGATCGACACGCCGCCGAGTGTCAGATCCTCGGTGAGCGTCTGCGTATTGCTGTTGAATACGGCATAGCCGCTGAATGCGCCGCCCTGAATCTGCTGGACATTCTGGAAATAAACCGCCTGTCCGGAATTGCAGGAGACACGCTGTGTCTCATCTGTCAGCTTGCCGTATACATTTACATTGCTGTTGAGCTTTGTGCTGCCTGTATTTCTGAAAATGACATTCTGGAGTCTGTTACTAGAATCAAACACGATCGTCTGCGGTGCTGTGCCGGAGAGGATCAGCGTATGATCTCCTGTTGCATAATAGTTATTGTAACTGCCGTTTCGCTGTTCAAAGCTGCCCTCGACGGTCATAACGCCGTTTGTCAGCGAGCCGTTATGATCCTGCGAAGAACGTGTGATGAAATTGCCCTTGACATGAACCTTGTCCTCCGGATTTGTCATGATGAGCATACCGGAGCTTGCTGCGGTGTAGGTTACATCCTCGCCGTTGACAGTCTTCGCTGCGATCAGGTAATCCTTACCGACCTCCAGCGAACCGCCGTTGACGGTGATCTTGCCGCCTGCCTGAATCAGGCTGCCGCTGACAGACAGCGTGTAGCCGTTCAGATCAAAATTGCCCGCAACCATATAGCAGTCGCCGGTGAGCGTAAGATCGCTCTGGAGCTTGCTGCCCATGATGCCGTCGCCGCAGGTCACCTTGCAGTCTGTCGTGTTCTCAATTTCATTGACATTCAGCGCACCGACAATGACAATGCCGTCCTCGCTGGTGTTGCTGAATACTGCTTTGTTCAGATTGCTGTTTGGAGAATCCATGCGAACCGTCTGCTTTTCCGCGCCGTTGAGCACAACCTTATGTGTACCGTAAGGACGGAAGCTGCTGTCATTCACCGTGAAATCGCCGCCGACTGTAATCGTACCGGCATTCAGCGTATAACCGTAATAGCTTCCGGTAAATGTGAAATTG
>JAGKVC010000038.1 GCA_021152595.1 Clostridia bacterium | reverse complement strand
GCTATATTTTATAAGATAAAACGGACTGCCGGCTTATGTCCGGTTTTTCGATAAAATCCAAAGTTTCAGGCGAAAATGACTTGCTTTTTCCGAAAAAATATGGTAAAATAAAAGAGTTTGGTACACGTTTTCATGCGTGACAGAAGTACAGAAAGGAAGAACTCACATGAAGGTTGCAAATATGCTCGGAGAGCGTTTCAAAAATGCGCCGAAGGACTGCGTAATCGAGAGCCATGCGCTGATGATGCGCGGCGGCTATATGAAGTATATGGCAAACGGCATTTTCTCGCTCTATACCCCTGCAAAGCGCATTATGCGCAAGATTGAACAGATTATCCGCGAGGAGATGGATGCGGTTGACGGGCAGGAGGTCTTGTTCCCGGTCGTTATGCCGGCATCGCTCTGGGAGGAATCCGGCAGATACACCAGCATCGGCAGCGAAATGGCACGCTGGAAGGACCGCTCCGGCAATCCGATGGTGCTCGGTATGACGCATGAGGAGGCTGCTGTGCACCTCGCAAGAGATACGGCACAGTCCTATGCGGATTTCCCGTTCATGATCTATCAGATCCAGACGAAGTTCCGTGATGAGCCGCGTGCAAGAGGCGGTCTGATCCGCGTCCGCGAGTTTACCATGAAGGATGCTTATTCCTTCCATACCTCGCAGGCAGATCTCGAGCGCTACTATGCGCGTGTCTATGATGCATACAATCGCATTTTTGAGCGCTGCGGCTGCAAGAATTTCATCTCTGTCCAGTCGGATTCCGGTATGATGGGCGGCAGCATCTCCCACGAGTTCATGCTGCTGACGGAAGTCGGTGAGGATACGCTGGCAATCTGTGACTGCGGCTACCGTGCCAATATGGAAGCGGCTGTTGTCAGTGTGACCAATGAGCCGGGCGAGATCGCACCGCTGACCAAGGTCTCCACGCCGAACATCAAGACGATCGACGATCTCAAGGATTTCCTCCACATGGATGAGAAGCAGCTTGCAAAGGCGGTTGTCTACCAGAAGAATGAGGACGACAGCTTCATTATTGCATTTATCCGCGGCGATCTCGAAGTCAATGAGACCAAGCTGCGCAACTATCTCGGCTATGAGATTCATCCGGCAGTTGAGATCCCCGAGGAGAGCGGCATCGTGCCGGGCTTCATCGGTCCGGTCGGTCTGCCGAAGAATATCACGGTTGTTTACGATGCATCGCTCAAGGGCATCGAGGCGCTTGTCTGCGGCGCAAATGAGCCTGATATGCATTATACCGGTCTGAATGTGCAGCGTGATCTCGGCGAGGTTCACTATGTGGATGTTGCGAAGACCTTTGCAGGCGCGATCTGTCCGGAGTGCGGCAAGCCGCATATTCACATTGAAAAGGGTATCGAGATCGGCAATATCTTCCAGCTCGGCAAGAAGTACACCGAGTCGATGGGCATGACCTACCTCGATGAGAACGGTGAGCGCAAGTTTCCGATTATGGGCTGCTACGGCATCGGTGTCGGCAGACTGTGTGCATCGGTCTGTCAGGAGAGCCATGACGATTACGGTCCGATCTGGCCGATGAGCATTGCACCGTGGCAGGTTCAGGTCTGCAATCTGCGTGTCGATGATCCGGCAGTCAAGGAAGCGGCTGACCGTCTTTATGCGGAGCTGCTGTCGCTCGGCGTTGAGGTCCTCTATGATGACAGAGACATCCGTCCGGGCGCAATGTTCGCGGATGCGGATCTGTTCGGTATTCCGCTGCGTGCAGTTATCAGCCCGAAGTCTCTGGCAGCAGGCGGCATCGAAATCTCTGCGCGTGACAAGTCCTTCCGCGAGACCATTCCGGCAGCAGATGCAGCAGTCTGGCTGCGTGACAAGGTCGTTGCAATGCTGAATGACTGATTCTGAATAATACAAAATCCGCGAAACCGGCAAACGCTGATTTCGCGGATTCTTTTTATGTGAAGCTCCAGCCGCCGTCAAGCAGCACACCGACATGATAATCAAGCGGCGTGAGATTCTCCACGAACTGGATGTTGTCGCCTTCCTCATAGGCGATCGGTCCGACTTCATTCACGACCGAAACCGTCTCACCATTATACTGATACCATGTCGCGCCGCCGCTGCCCATATGCGCCCACTGCGTCACGAGCATGCGTGTTTCCTCGTCGCGGTAGTAGCCGTAGACATGGAAGCCGCTGAAATTGCTGCCGATCAGCATGACGGCGTTATTTTTGAATGTGTAGAAGCAGATGGAGCGGTCTGCCTCGCATGAGCCGGTGTTGACGATCATTTCGTCGGTGCCGTCTCTGTCCATATCATAATAGACATAGTCCAGCATATTGGCATAGCCTGTGACGGCACTGCCGTCGAGACCGCGGTATTCCTGCCGCGCCTGCAGTTCTGCAAGATACGCCTCATATGCGGCATGATAATCCGCGACCGGCGCCGGTTCAATCGGAGCAGTGGATTCCTCTTCGGTTTCCTTGAGACTTTCTCCGACCGCGATCAGTGCGAGCTGTTCAGTGACAGTACAATCTGCGCCTTTCGTGACGGTGTATTCATCTGTGCTGAGCCCGTAATATCCGTCCTTGGAAATGACAAGGCTGTATGTGCCCTCGGGAACCATGATCGAAAAGTCGCCCTTCTCATCGGCACGGGATTCAAATTTCTGTTCAGTGTTGACTTCTTCTGCGGTGATGTGTGCAAACGAAATGCGTTCGCCGGTTTTGCGGCGCTGAACAGTGCCGGTAATTGTACCGCAGATTTCAGGATCAAGCGCGGCTGCTTCCTGACGCGAATCACCCTTCTTGCTGCAGGATGTCAGGCTAGCGGCAGTCGGCAGACAGAGCAGAATTGCAGCAGCGCAGATCAGGCAGTTATGAATATTCATGAGTGATCTCCTTTTTACGGAATCATTTGTCTTTATCATAGCATATTGCAGACGAAATGTCAATCTGCAATCTTTGCTGTCTGATATGGGAAAAGCACCGTACAGAAAGCACGGTGCTTTTGTCTCAGGTCAGATTTTTGTTGCTGCTCGGGATCGTGCGTTCCTTCGGCTGATAACGGTAGACATAGACACCGTAAGGCTTTGCGATATAGAAGCAGATGACGCTGCTGACACCGACTGTAAGCAGCTCAGCAATCGGGATCGTCAGCCAGATGCCGTTGATCGAGCGTGTGAAATAGAATAGAAATGCGAGCGGAACTACAAGCAGAGCGCCGCGGAGCAGTGAGACAACCTGTGCAGCCGTCGGAAGCTCGCAGGCGGTGAAATACACAGTGAAAATCGAGTTGATGCCCATGAACGGCATAAACAGGAAGTAGAGCCGCAGACCGTGTTCCGCTACGGACTGGAGCTGCGCCTGACCGTCGCTGTTAAAGAGCGAGACCAGCGTGCCGGTTTTCAGGTACAGTGCGGTATATGCGCCCACAGCAAGAATCAGCGAAGTGATTACGGAAATGCGGACGAGATAGCGGATGCCTTTTTCGTCACGCTCACCGCGCAGTGTACACATCAAAGGCTGTACGCCGCCGGAAAGACCGGTGAAGATTGCTGTAAAGACGATCGCAAGATTTGCGATAATGCCGTATGCTGCGATACCGGTATTGCCAAGCATCCGGTAGATGACAAAGTTAAAGACGAGAATCACAATACCGCCGGAGCATTCCGTCAGGAGCGAATACAGACCGAGAGACATGATGTTCCTGGTAATCTCCATGGACGGGCGGATTTTGCGAAGCTGAAAAGCATTCCATCCCGAAAGAAAATGGAAGCTCATAATGCCCATGCTGATGAACGGCGCAATGCAGGTAGCAAGCGCTGCGCCGCGCATGCCCATATTGTACTGGAAGATGAAGACATAATCCAGCACCACATTTGCAGCGCTGCTTCCGAGTACACCTGCCATTGCGAGCTTCGGGGCGCAGTCATTGCGCATGAAGCAGACAAGGAGCTGATTGAGGATGAAAGCAGGGGAGAACAGCAGAACGGTGCGCAGATAGCTGTGCGCCATATCAAAGATGCTGCTGTCCGCGCCGAGGAGCAGTGTGACCTGCCGCGAGAAAAAGATACCCGTCAGCTCAAACACCGCCGCGATCATCAGGGCTGCGTAGAATGCGTTGGTGAAGATCTTATCGGTTTCACGGCGCTCCACATGGCAGTAGAGCATAGAAAACTTGCTTCCGCCGCCGATGCCGAGCATCAGACCGAAGCCGTTGATAAAATTAAATACAGGGAGACACAGGTTCAATGCGGCAAGACCGTCTGCTCCCATACCTTTAGCAATAAAATAAGTATCAATGAGGATGTAGACAGAAATGCCAAGCGTGCTGATAATGTTAAAAATGATGTACTTGAAAAACTGTGAGCGAATGTTAGATCTGTTCATACAATTATACCTCTTCTTCTGTCGTTATGTATTTACTTAAATGTTGTGGTGGACGCCAAAATATGAGAATATTATACCATAAATCTGGTGAAAATGGAACCCTGTTCACAAAAAATCTACAATTCGCACAATTCGGATTGCATTGCCTTGTGCAACATTCTAATGTGGTAAAGCGATATCATGATAAATTAAACATAATTTGTCATATTTTTGATGTTTCTGTATATACAGGTACAGCCGGAGTTTGTACTCCGGCTGTACAACTTTCAACCAAAAGCGAGCTAATCAGACACGATCCATCGAACGTGCGGCGACCAGATTAACGCCCGTACCAAGCAGATCTGCGGCGATCACATCCCCGACCTTGACAGGTGCTTTCACATGTATGCCGCGAACCGCATCCATTGCTTCCATGACCATATCCAACGGAATCTCACGCTCTGTAATCACGGGCAGAACACGGTGAATCGCGCCTTCGATGCGGACAGTAGTCGTCAGGATTCGCGCCGGACGGATGCATTCACTTTTCGCATACTCCTCACCGCGCGGACAGCTATTGCCGCTGACTGAAATCACCTGATCGTTTTCGACTTCAACTGTCAGCCGGCAGCCGAGCGGACAGTTGACACATACAAGTTCCTTTACCATATCTCATTCCTCCGCAATCTCGATTGTGATCGGCTCGGTCAGACCTTCCATATCCTTTTTCAGCAGCAGTGCCTCCTCCATGACAGAAGGGACCAGCTTGCGCTTTTTGACCGAACGGATGATTTTGTCACCGGAGCGAATGACCAGTGTGCCCTTGTCGAGCGGTGTCCGCACGCGGAAATAGACTGTGACCTTTTCTGCCGGATCCTGCGGATAGAACTGCGACGGAACGCAATAGCTGACCTGATTGCCGTTCTGGATGCGGAGCGGCTCACCCTGCGGCTTGCCGTTTTGCAGATAGCTGACAGCACCCTCCGCCGCCTTTGCCGCCTGCAAGGTCACGTAATCGACAAGATCATGTACATGCAGACCGTTTCCGCAGGCGAAAATGCCCTCGACGCTTGTCATGTAGCGATCATCGACAAACGGACCTTTTGTGCTCGGATCCATTTTGATGCCTGCCTGATCGGCAAGATGATTCTCCGGAATCAGACCGACAGAGAGCAGCAGCGTGTCCACGTCAATATCCTGTTCTGTGCCGGGGATCGGGTTGCGGTTCTCATCGACCTCCATCATCTCGATCTTTTCGAGGCGGTCTTTGCCGAAAACCTCGGTGACCGTATGCGAGAGATACAGCGGAATATTGAAATCCTCGAGACATTGCTTCATATTGCGCGGCAGACCGTTGGAATAGGGCATCAGCTCAGCAACGCCGACAACCTTTGCACCCTCAAGCGTCATACGGCGCGCCATAATCAGACCGATATCGCCGGAACCGAGAATGAACACGCGCTTGCCGACCATATAGCCGTCGATATTGAGGTAGCGCTGCGCCTGACCTGCGGTGTAGATACCGGCAGGGCGCGTGCCGGTGATATTGATGCCGCCGCGGGGACGCTCATAGCATCCGACCGCCAGAATGACCGCATCCGCCTGAACCTGAACGGTGCCTTCCTCCGGATTGACATATTCGACGACGCGGTCTGCTGTCAGCTTCGTGACCATTGTATTGAGCAGAATTCTGACATTCTGTTCCTCAGCCATGCGGATGAAGCGCTCTGCATATGCCGGACCGGAGAGCTGTTCCTTGAAGGTATGCAGTCCGAAGCCGTTGTGGATACATTGCTCCAGAATGCCGCCCGGTTCCTCGTCCTTTTCGATCACGAGGATATCTTCAATGCCGTTTTTCTTGAGTGTCACTGCGGCGGAAAGACCGGCACTGCCGCCGCCGATGATAATAGCCTGTACTTTCTTCATATGCGATTCTCACTTTGCAGAATTTTAGAGTCGGGGGCGTCATATACGACGTCAAGCGGCGAGATGCCGAGTTCGCGTGCCAGAATATGCACGACCTTCGGCTCACAGAAGCCGCCCTGACATCTGCCCATACCCGGACGGACACGCTTTTTCACGCCCTTGACCGTGCGTGCGCCGCAAGGTCTGCGGATACAGTCGATGATCTCGCCCTCAGAGATCTGTTCACAGCGGCAGATGATCTTGCCGTATGCAGGATTCTCACGGATCAGAGCATTCCGCTCCTCGGCAGAAAGCTCCGCGAGTACGACCGGCTTTTTGCGCATCATGACAGCATCGGGATTCTGCTCAAGCGGGAGTGTCTGCGAGAGGATCTCAATGATCCGGTCAGCGATCGCAGGGGAGGATGCAAGACCGGGGGATTCGATCGAGACCGCGTCAATGAAATGCGGTGCGCCTGCGACTTCCTCGATGATGAAATCAGGGGATGTCGTTGTCGGGCGGATACCGGCAAATGTGCGGATCGAGCGGTTCAGCGGAATATTGTTCAGTGTCTTGCTGATATTCGCGCGGACATAGGCAAGACCTGCATCCGAGGTGCCGTTATCATCGGGATCGTCGAGAAAATCGCTGTTCGGTCCGATCAGCGTATTGCCGTAGACAGTCGGGATTGCAAGGACGCCTTTGCCCTTTTCCTTTGACGGAACCGGAAAGATGATGTGCCGGATCGGCTGCACATCCTGATCGAGGACATAATATTCGCCGCGGCGCGGTGTCGCTTGCCATTCCGCCTTGCCGATCATATTGTGGATCTCTTCGGCGTGAACGCCGGCGGCATTGACCACGTACTTCGTGGCAAAATCACCGGCAGGCGTTGTAATGCGCCAGCAGCCGTCCTCTTTTGTGATTGCCGTACAGGGTGCATTCAGATGCAGCTCCGCGCCGTTCTGACATGCGACCTCCATACATGCATTTGCGACCTCCCACGGATACACAACGGCAGTTGTATAGAAATCCAGTACGCGCGTGACATTTTCCGAGAGATTCGGCTCCTCTTTCAGCGCTTCTTCGCGGCTCAGATCGCGGTAGGGGATGCCTCTTGCATCCGCACGCGCCGCAAGCACATCAAGCGATGCTTCCTCCTCCGGACCGCAGGCTGCAATATAGGCGCCTGTCACCTTGCGCGCACAGTGCAGATCCTTACAGAGCTGTTCGTATTGCAGTGCGCCCTTGACATTGAGCTCAGCTTTGTTCGTGCCGTCCTCCGGATCATATCCGACATGGATAACGGCGGAATTCGCCATCGTTGCGCCCTCGGCAATATCATTCGCTTTTTCCAGCACAGCGATTTTCAGGCGGTACTGTGACAGTTTCCTGCACAGCATGGTGCCGGTAATGCCGGCGCCGATGATTACTACATCATACATAGGCATTTCTCTTTCATTCTGTCAGTAGATTTGCCGGAATCCGGCATGACATTGGGTATAATACTATTATATATTTTTATGAAGATTTGTCAAGTGTTGATTGTGGATTCAATACATATTCCGAGCCGGTTCGCTGCATCCTGACAGAATCCGGCAGCAGAACGGGTGCGTCTCCGCCCATTTGCATAATTATGACGAAACTGTTTTGTAACTATGAACAAAATATGAATAAAAGATTGACATTGTGTGAATCCCGTGCTATAATAAGATCATAAAAGACGATCCGATCAAACGGATTGCAGTCAGATCAGGGCGATGGGAAAGGGTGAATTCATATGATGTATCGGGAAAAAGAGATCAGAACAATCGTAGCCTCCGCAGAGTATTATCTGCCGAAGCGTGAGGAGCTGGTGACAAAGCTGCAAACGCGCAAGCTGATCCCCATGCAGGTCGCACAGCAGCGTTACGCAGATTTCGTCACAGGGAATCTCGATGAGTTTTTGCGTTTCCTGCGCGCAGGGAATGTCCGGCAGGTGATGTTCAGCTACTCGTATTACACAGCCGCGGAGATCGAGGAGATGTTCAAGCTGGAGGATCGGGACAAGGCGTTGTTCCGGAATTATTCTTATCCCGATCCGAAAACCCGTCCGCTGACACGCGAGCGGAATCACTGGAATACAGAGCAGACGGATTATGCGCAGTACATGCGGTATGCGAAGTGTGTGCAGGAGACGCTCGACCTGAGTCATCCGAAGGAGCTTCGGCTCTATGCGCTTGTACAGGGGCGTGTGATCGCCTGTCAGCTTGCCGATGCATGGATCCTCCGTCTGGATTTGATCACACGAAGCAGGCTGCGGCAGATTGCAATGGAGGATAATCTCGGCGCAGGCTGTCTGCCCTTTGGCTTTTATGCATAACAGAATCCCCGACGGGTTTATGTACCTGTCGGGGATTCTCTCTTGAAAAGAAATTGGCTGTGTGAATCCACCGAAGCGAATTCACACAGCCAGATTTTGGGGGGAGCGTAATTACTTGAACGACCAGCTATCGAATTCCAGCTCGCCGCTGAATACGAAGTAGATGTCGTTCACGCCCTCGATGCTGTTGCAAGCAACCGGAGCGATATCGGTCATGGTGCCGCCTGCCGGAACTTCGATGTATGCAAATGCATCACCGATGCCGCCGGAAGAGTTGGCCTTGCAGACCTTGATCACAGCGCCGTTCTTGGAAGAAGCGCGTGCGGAGAATGTCTTGCAGCCGTCCTTGAAGTCAACACCCTTGAGCATGGTCCAGTCGCCCTTCTGGATATCGGTAACGACAGTATCACCAACGCCCTTGATCTGGATGCCGCCCTGGTTTGCCATGGTCTCAGCCTGAACAGTGGTGAACGGGTTGAGCTTCTGGAGCTGCGTGCAGCCGGTATGGGTACCCTTTGCAGAGATCTTACCGGTGGAAGGATTGTAGTCAGCCGGATCGATGCAGGTGGAGCGATAGTTGAGACCCTTGCCGCCGTTGACGCCCATACGCATCTCGGTCTGTCTGCAGTGGTATGCGAGGTAGTACTTGCCCTTGAACTCAACGATCGAGTGGTGGTTGTTACCGCCGTTGTCGATGCGCTGCGTACCGGTGTTCTGGAAGACCATACCAGCGAGCTGGCTGGAAGTCCACGGTCCCATCGGGTTGCTGTTGGTCATGTAGAGGATATCTGCGCTGCCGAAGGAAACGCCGTTGATGTTGCATCCGCCCGGAACATTCCAGTTTGCGCAGTAGGAGTAATACCAGAGATTGCCGATCTTGATCAGGCTGGAGTCCTCAAACAGATACGGGTTCTCCAGAGTGTTTGCCTGACCGGAAATGGAGATCATGTCATTGCCGAGCTTCATGCAGCGGCCGGTCTTCGGGTTTGCCTTGTCTCTGCCGTCAACGCCGCCGCCCATGAACAGGTAGGCTTCGTCGGTCTTCTCATCGTAGTAGACGCCCGGGTCGAACATCCAGACAACGTCGTTCATGTTCGCAACCTTGGACTTGGAGACGAGCTCGCTGCCGATCGGATCTACGAATCCGCTTGTCGGGCTGTCAGAAGTCAGCACGCCGACGCCGGAACCGTTGTTTGCGAAGTACAGGAAGAACTTTTCCTTGCCGTTGATCTTCTTATGCAGAGCATCCGGTGCCCATGCATTTGCTGCCCACTTTGCAACGCCGCCGGTGGTTCTGCCGTTTCTTGCAGCGACCGGGATTGCGCCGTGGTCGGTCCAGTTGACGAGGTCTTCAGAGGAGATGCAGTTGATGGTGCCGGAGTTGTAGGAATTCTCCTTCATCTGGTTGCCGTTGTACTCAAATGCATCGTTGGTAGTGTAGAGGTACAGTCTGTCTTCATAGACCATCCAGCCCGGGTCTGCGCCGAAGCGCTGGGTGGTACACGGGTTGTTCTCATTGTACTTCTTGGTAGAAGTTGCGATGTTTGCGCCGCTGAATGCCTTTTCCATCTGGGAGAAATCAAGCTGGGTGACTTCCGGCTCAGCGACCGGGAACTTTGTGATCTTGGTGAGCAGGTACTCGAGAAGAACTTTTGCGTCCTCATCGGTAACCTTCAGGCTCGAGTTGACATCTGCATTCTTCTTGGAAGAAGAGGAGATGAATGTGCCGCTCTTAAGTGCGGTCTTGAGTGCGGAGAGGTCTGCTGCGGAGATTACGCCGTCGCAGTTGACATCGCCGAGGATCTTGGAGTTGGAAACGGTTGCACCCTTCGGGCCGTCGATTGCGGTGCCCTTCGGAGCGCCGATGACTTCATCGACATAGAAATCAATCTCCGTGTCATTGGTCTCGACATAGAGCTTGACATCGGAAGCGCCTGCCGGAATCGTGAACGAGGTGTTTGCGAGCTGTGTCCAGGAATCCTTTGCAACTTCGTGACCTTCATCGACCTTCAGATACTTGGTCTCGGTGCCGTCGTTGTAGGAGATTGTGAAGTGGAACGGCTCGGATTCGCCGCCGCTGGTGTACTTGACAACTGCGCTGAAGCTGTAGCTTTCGCCCGCCTTGAAGATGTTGGACGGGAGAGACATCTCAGCGCCGTTCCATGTAGCGGTTCTGCCGGTGCAGGCGAGGGACTTGCTGCCCTTGTATGCTTCCGCACTGGTGGATTCAACAGTTGCGGAACGTCCGGAGAAGCCTTCGGTACCGTTCTCGAAGGTGTAGTGGAACCAGTAGCCGTCTGCATCGAGCTCCGGCTCTTTGATTTCAAACGTATCCGGGAACTTGGTGCCGTCGCCCCAGGGCTGCGGAACCAGAGAAGTCAGAGCAGTGTAAGCAGCCTTCGGCTGGTTGTTGCTGGTGTAAAGCAGCGGAGCATTCGATCTGCCTGTTGCCTTGTCTGTGCCGACCCAGGAGTGACCGTCGTTCGGTCCCCAGACCTGGAACAGAGTGACTCTTGACTGATGGGAAGTATCAGAGTTCCAGTCGATACAAGCCTTCAGGATGTTCTTGTATCTGTTTGCCTGCTGATCGAGGGAGTACTTTCCGCCGTCGGTGCTGATGTCGAGCTCCGTGATCTGGACTTCCAGACCTGCCTGCAGGTACATCTTCAGCGCGGTGAGGTACTGGTTTTCACCGGACCAGCCGTCATTTGCGTTCGCATTGATATGAGACTGCATGCCGACGCCGTCGAGGTTGCCGGCAGCCTTGATGCGCTTAGCGGTCGTCAGGATCGCGTCGCGCTTAAAGCCTGCATACTCATTATAATCGTTATAGAAGAGGTGGCAGTTTGCCGGAGCATACTTTCTAGCATACTCAAATGCCTTGTCAATGAAGTGGTTGTCGCCGTAAACGGAAACCCACGGAGAATTACCATTGTTGTAGCCCTTGTTACGCGGACCGCCGTTCGAGTCGTTCATGCACTCGTTGCAGACGTCATATGCGTAAAGGTTCAGCGTCGGATACTTGGTCTTGTAAAGGTTAAACATGTTCTTGATGTAGCTCTCAAGACGCTGGTTCATGGTGTTCTCATCGACATAGCTTCCGGAGTTGCCCTCCATATTCTGCTTGAAGAACCATTCCGGCGTCTGGGAATGCCAGACCAGCGTATGACCGCGGAAGCCCAGTCCGTTTGTTGCACACCAGTCAGCGATCTTTGCAAAGCCGTCATCTCGAACCTTAATGTCGGTATTGGTGCAGCCCTTGCCGTTCCAGGCGAGCGTTGCATCCGGCTTGGTCTCATTCTCGCACTCGATTGCGTTGCAGTCCTTGAGGAGAATGTTCTTGATGGCGGAATCGTTGATCGTAGAGCCGTTGAGGATGTTGCCGGAACGGATGCCGTAGTTCACGAGCATATCCTTCAGACCTTGATCCGCGGCGGATGCGACCAGCTCCTGTTTGCCGGTAACCGTGACATCATCAAAATAGAAGTCATCGGTGGTATCGGTCGTAATTGTCAGTTTGAAAGATTTGGAATTTTCCGGTGCCTTGTAGGAAGCACTGAGTGTTGCCCACTCGCCGCCCTTGACGTTCTTCTCATCGAGCACCTTGACCGTCTGTTCGCCGGTCTTGATGTCCTCAACGAGGAGAGAGAGCTTGAAGTGCTGATCCTTTTCAGCGAAGACGCGGACGGAGTAGTCATAGCGTCTGCCGCCGGTGAGGTAGAGATCCTTTTCGGAGACTGCACCGTCTGCCGGAGAGGTTCTGCCGACGATCTTCAAAGCACGGGATCCGTCGAAGCCGTTGCCCTCTGCGGCAGTCAGTTCTGCGGAATATTCAGCAGACTCAGCATACCAGCCGCCGAAGGTGACTTCAAAATCGTTTTGTACAAGCGCAGATGCCTGTACGCCCTGCATCGGCATCACTGACATCATAGCAGCAGTACAAGCCACTGCGGTCAGTGCCGCGCATAAACGTTTGCGTTTCATAAGTTTCCCCCTAAGCATGATTTTTTCAATTCAACTTGCCGAACACTGATGCCATATTCACGGTGAGTCTGTACGGTATCCGCACGAAGGGGAGTGCAAATTCCAATACAGCTCACACCGCAGAAATATGGTATCCGTTGTCTTTATTGTACCGGATGTGCGGACAAAAAACAATACACATTTTGCAGATTATATGGATAAAACAAAGAAATAAATGGCGAAATTTGACATAGTTGAATAGGACACATGAAGTTAATCTGGTCTAATTGTACTGACAAGTTGTGCGTTTTTGCGCCTCCGGATGTACGGTTTAACGCAAAAAGTTGTCAGAAACCTGTATTTTGTCCATAGAATATGCAGATTTGATATTGCGATACTATATATTTTTTGATATGATAAATAAAAAAGAGCAGTGTATTCTGCCGAAAAACTTCCACATTTGGGTACTGTTTATTTTAAGGGGATTGATAATCATGAAAAAAAAGCGTTTGATTTCCGCATTGACGGCGTCAGCTTGTATGCTTTCCATGGCAACAGCTGTACCAAACCTGATGCAGGCTCTGCCTGCGGCGGCGGCTACGACCATCGCAAACCCGTTCATCTATTCGGATGTACCGGATGATGACATTATCCGCGTCGATGATACCTATTATATGGTAAGCACGACGATGTTCTTCTCGCCCGGTGCCCCGATCATGAAATCGAAGGATCTGTTCTCGTGGGAGATCTGCGGTTATGTCTTTGACAAATACGCGGACGGCGATGTGCAGAACCTGCGCAACGGCAAGCATGACTACGCACACGGACAGTGGGCGACGAGTCTGCGCTACCATGACGGCATGTTCTATGCGTTCTTCGGCAGCTACGGCTCCGGCAAATCCTACATCTATAAAACATCTGATATCGAAAGCGGCGAATGGACGCGCAGCGAACTGAACGGTATGTATCACGATGCGTCGATGCTGTTTGACGATGACGGCAGAAACTATCTTGTCTACGGCGGCGGCGGTGAGATCAAGATCAAGGAACTGAATTCTGAGATGACGAATTTCAAGCAGGGCGGCGTGGACAAGACACTGTTCAAGACCGGTCTGAGCGGCCTTGCAGGTGAGGGTTCGCACATCCAGAAGATCAACGGCTGGTACTATGTATTTGTCATTGCATGGCCGGGCGGCAAGCCGCGTATTGAGCTCTGCTACCGTTCCAAGAATCTGACCGGCAACTACGAGGGCAAGGAGATTCTCAACTCCGGTCTCGGCACTTACGGCGCAGGCGTTGCGCAGGGCGGCATTGTCGATACGCCCGACGGCAAGTGGTACGGTCTGATGTTCCAGGATCACGGCGCAGTCGGCCGTGTGCCGGTTCTCGTTCCCTGTACATGGCAGAATGACTGGCCGATTCTCGGTGTCAACGGCAAAGCGCCGACCACGCTGGAGGGACCGGATGAGTACATGGGTGCCGTCCTTGCGAAGGATGATGAATTTGATTACGATTCCAACAATCTGATGCTCGAGTGGCAGTGGAACCATAATCCGGACAACAAATCGTGGTCTGTCACAGAGCGCCCGGGTTATCTGCGCCTGCACAATGCGACAATCGCAAGCAATATTCTGTGGGCACGCAATTCTCTGACGATGCGTACAGAGGGACCTGCCTGCTCCAGTGTGATCAAGCTCGATACATCCGGCATGAAGGTCGGCGACTATGCAGGTCTTTCCGCATTCCAGCTCAAGTACGGCAATGTCGGCGTGTATATTGCAGATGACGGCAGCCGCAAGGTTTATATGGCGAGAAACAGCGGCAGTGAAGTCGGCAACAGCAAGGATCAGATCATCGCACAGGAAAATCTGAACGGCAAAGAGGTTTATCTCAAGGTTGAGTTCACATTCGCAACCGTCAGCAACTACAATGTTTCCAATAACATTGACAAGGCAAACTTCTTCTATTCCACTGACGGCAGCAACTGGAAGAAGATCGGTGATACGCTCAGCATGAGCTATGACCTCAAGCTCTTCACCGGCTACCGCAGCGCGATTTACAGCTATCCGACCAAATCGACCGGCGGCTATGCGGATATCGACTACTTCGATTATGAGCGCGCCGATTACAATACGCCGAATGCTTCTTTCGTACCGGAAGAGCCGGATCCGAACGGTTATATCTTCCACTACACCTTTGAGAAGAATACAGAAGGCTTCTCCGGCAGAGGCGGCTGCTCTGTTTCGACCTCGACCGGTGAGAAGTATGACGGAGAAAAGTCCCTTTCCTGCTACGGACGCGAAGCAGCATGGCAGGGCGCGATGCATTCGCTGAGTGCATCCAAGTTCAAGCCCGGCGAGACCTACAGCTTCAGCGCGGATGTCCTCTATACCGAGGGCGAGCCGACGGATAAATTCCACTTCACGCTCCAGTATACGGATGCTTCCAATGAAGTGCAGTATTTGAAGATTGCGACCGAGACGATCAAGAAGGGTGAATGGACACAGCTCAAGAATGAGGCGTTCACAATCCCGGAAGGCGCCTCCGATATGACGATTTATATTGAGACCGATGACAGCACCACGAGCTTCTTTGTGGACGAGATGATTGGTGCGCCGGAAGGCACAAAGATCGAAGGTCCTGCAAAGGAAGAAGTCAAGTTCACGCTCGGCGATGTCAATGACGACGGCATCATCAATGCTGTGGATCTGGTTCTCGCAAAGCGCGGCGTGCTGACGGAGAAATTCGACTCCGAAGCTGCTGAGCTTGCTGCCGACGTCAATCAGGACGGCAGCGTGACCGTTGCAGATATCGTCTGGTACACGAAGTATCTGACCGGTCAGGTTACGGATTTCGAGAAAGCATAAGCCTTTCAGCGCATGCTTTTCCGATCTTGAATTGAAACCCTCTCTGAATGATTTTTTAAATTGATTTGACGATACACCGCGTGCAGCAGCATGCTGTACGCGGCTTTTTTGCGGCAATGTGTAAAAAATGAATATTTTATTGACGAAATGATGATTTTTCACTTGACAAATTGCGGAAACTGTCTTATAATAGAATCAGAAAATAAGGGGGGAGTTCCCATGAGCATGACTGAGAAACGCTATATTGGCGTCATCGCTGCTGAAGTCAACAGCATCGAACAGCGCCAGATCATGAAAGGTGTCATTGCTGAGGGACAGGAGCTCAGACAGAGAATCGTTGTTTTTTCCAATATTTACAATTCTTATGAATACGACCAGTCACTTGACCTAGAAAACAATATATATGAGCTGATGTTTTCTCAGGAACTCTGCGGTCTGATCATGATAGCAGAGTCGTTTACCAATGAGCATCTGCGCGACAAGGTGCGTGATCTGCTCGAAAAGCGGCAGGATATTCCGGTTGTAATCATCGGCATCTACATTCCGTCGCTTTCATTCCCGAATGTCCGGTTTATCAACGCAAATGATTCGCTGGATATGGAGTGCATCACGACACATCTGATCGAGGATCACGGCTTTCAGAAAATCGACATTCTGACCGGATTCGAGGGCAATGAGGCTGCGATCCAGCGCGTGACCGGATATCGCAAGTCTCTCGAACAGCACGGCATCACATTTGAGGCATCGCGCGTATACTGGGGTGATTTCTGGATGCCCTCCGGCGTTGCGCTTGCCAAGCGGTATATCAGCGGTGAGCTGGAACTGCCGGATGCGATCATCTGTGCAAATGACTATATGGCATATGGCTTGCTGGACACATTTCTGGAAAACGGTGTCAGTGTTCCCGATGATGTCACGGTGATCGGCTACGAGTTCATTCATGAGCGCATTTTCCACTCGCCGATCCTGACGACCTATCAGCGCGGACGCCGTGAACTGGGCGTGGATGCTGTCCGGATCATCTATGCAATCGCGCATGGAGAGGAGCCGCCAGCGTTTTATCCGCCTAAGGGTACGCTGATCTGCGGCGAGACATGTCCCTGCGGCATCATGCATGAGCAGATGCACGCCGAACTGGAAAATCTGCGCGAGAAGCAGCAGTTTGAAAAATGGAATGTTCTCGGCACAATGGAACAGCAGCTCACGCTTTGCAGCACGCTCGATGAATTGATCCGTGTCATGAGTGAGCGGCATTACTGGGTGCGCTCGGTGCAGAATATGTATCTCTGCCTGTGTGATAACTGGTATGATACCGGCGCGGATACCCCGAGCGAACTGATGAGCTGCCGGAGCGTCATGCCGTGGCATATGCATGAACCGGCGGTTGTCTGCTCGCGGTTTGATTTCCATACGCTCTATCAGAATGCGCCGGATACTGCCGTGCATTACTATCTGCCGATGTTCTTTGAACGGCATTTCTTCGGCTATTTTGTGCTGGAATATCATCAGGCGGATACATATGACGATATCTTCCGCAACTGGATGAAGTCCATTACGATCGGACTGACATTCCTCTGCATGAAGAATGATATCCGGTATCTGCTGCAATGCCAGAATCTTTCCGAGCAGCATGATTCGCTGACAGGTCTCTATAATCAGCGCGGACTGGAATCCGTGCTGGGTGCGCGGATTGAAACAGACGCTTCGCCGGTCTTTGCACTTGCGGTGCGTGTCGGTGCGCTGCGCAGTGATATCAGTCCGGAGGCGCAGGCGGAGCAAAGCTCGTTGATTCAGAAGACTGCGGAGGCACTCCGGCTCCTGAATTTTGAGAATGCGCTTTGTGCGCGGACAAGTGTGCAGACATTTGTCTGTGCCGGATTCACATGCACCAATGAGGAGCAGTGTGCCCGCATGGAGGATAAGCTGATTGCGGTGCTGCTGCATCATACAGGCGTCTGCGAGAATGTCGGCATGGAGAGTATCCTTGTTGAGCGCATGCAGTTTTCACCGGAGCTTTCTGCAGCAGAAAATATCAGCAGGCTGCAAACCAGTCTCGAAGATGCGACGGGGAAGCTGGCGGATCAGAAGCTCCAGCCGCACGCAGATACGCTGTTCTCTGTCCGGAATCATATCTATAATATGGTGATCAGCTCGGCGGACAGCATTTGCCGCAAATATACGTTCAGTACGGGATATTTCCGCCAGATCTACAAGGAAATGTTCGGCATCAGCTTCCATCAGGATGTGATCCGCGCGCGCATTCTCTGTGCGATCTATCTGCTGACAACAACCGTACAGAGCATCGCAAGCATTTCAGAGCAGTGCGGCTATGAGGACTGCAATTACTTCCTGCGTCAGTTCCAGAAAATTACCGGACTGACACCCGGTCAGTACCGCAGAATCCTGTAATAAAAAAACCGGCAGCAGTCATGCGAATCAGACTGCTGCCGGTTTTGTTTCGGGGGATTAGCTCGCGCTGTGATCAAACAGCGGCGTCGAGAAATAGCGTTCTGCCGTATCGGGCAGAATTGTGACGACGGTTTTGCCTTCACCGAGCTTTTCCGCGAGCTTGAGCGCTGCCGCGACATTCGTGCCGCTCGAGATGCCGCACATAATACCCTCCATAGAGGCGAGCTGCTGTGCGGTTTTGATTGCATCCTCATCGGTGACGATATGGATGTGATCGTAAATCTGTCGGTTGAGGATCGTCGGGATGATGCCGTCGCCGATGCCCATTTGCAGATGTGTACCGACGGTGCCGCCTGCAAGGATTGCAGCATGCTCCGGTTCCACCGCCCAGATTTCCATATCCGGATTCTGGGATTTGAGTGTTTCGCCGATGCCGGTGATTGTTCCGCCGGTGCCGATGCCGGAGCAGAAGCCGTCGATCGGGCAGGCGGTCTGTTCCAGAATTTCCAGCGCCGTGTAATATTTATGTGCTGCGGTGTTGTTCGGATTCTCGAACTGCTGCGGCACAAAGACGCGCGGATCATTTGCCTGCATTTCGAGCGCGGTATCCAGGCACATCTGAATGCATTTGCCGATATCACCGTCGTCATGGATCAGAATGACGCGCGCGCCGTAATGTTCGACGAGCTTGCGGCGTTCCTCACTGACGGAATCCGGCATGATGATGACAGTCTGATAGCCTCTGACCGCACCGACGAGTGCGAGTCCGATGCCCTGATTGCCGCTGGTCGGCTCCACGATGATCGTATCCGGCTTGATTCTGCCTTCCTTTTCCGCTTTCAGGATCATGTTATAGGCGGTACGGGTTTTGATCGAGCCGCCGACATTGAGTCCCTCGAATTTGACAAGAATCTGTGCGCTGCCGGGTTTGACCATCCGATTGAGTCGGATCATGGGTGTATGTCCCATTGCTTCAAGAATATTTTGATAGATCATGGTACGCTCCGTTTCTAATAATACAGTAACAGCCTTATTATATCACATTATTCCGAAAAGTGCAATGGGAAAAAGCAAAATACTGTGATTTTGTAGGCTATGCGATCATACAGAAAGCCATTGCAATTTTTGCGGCGGTGTGATATAATAGGAGCGTACAGCATAGATATTATCAGTGCGGCATTGACAGGCATCCGCACGGAACGGAGTATCGCAATGATTCAACTGAAAACCTATCGCGGACATATCCGCAACTGGGAAGCGCTCTGCACGGAGCTTTCCCTTGACAAATCGCTGTCCCGTGAAGCGCGGGAGCAGGCAATTCTTATAAAGGGCTATGAGACATGGGGCAATGCGCTGCCCGATCATCTCTACGGCATGTTTGCCTTTGCGCTGTATGATACGGAAGCGGAGAAGCTGATCTGTGTCCGTGACCAGTTCGGCACAAAGCCGTTCTATTATTATCAGACCGCAGACGGCAGACTGCTTTACGGCACAATGATCCGCGATATCATTTCGCAGGATGGCTTTGTGAAGGAGCTGAACGAAAGCATGCTCCAGATCTATCTGACGCTGACCTATGTCGCCGGTGAGGATACCTTCTTCAAGGGACTGAAAAAGCTGATGCCGGGTTGTCTGCTGGAATTTCAGGGCGGAAAGCTCTCTGTAACGCGCTACTGGAAACCTGAATTTCATCCGGACGAGAGCAAATCGCTTGACGAATATGCCGATGAGATCCACGCGACGCTTCAGCATATGATGCAGGAGGTCAAGACGGCGGATGAGACCGCGGAATCGTTCCTCTCTGGCGGTGTGGATTCCTCGTATGTGCTGGCGATGTCCGATGCAAAGCGTGCGGATTCCTGCGGCTATGATGAGGAGCGCTTCGATGAATCGCGGATCGCTGCAAAGACCGCGGAGCTGCTCGGTGTTGAGCATTCTGTCGCAAAAATCACGCCGCAGCAGTATTTTGACATTGTACCTTATGTGATGTACAATATGGAGCAGCCGCTCGGTGATGCCTCTGCGATCGTGTTTACGCTGGGCTGCCTTGCAACGGCGGAGCATACGAAGCTCTGCTATTCCGGTGAGGGTGCAGATGAATTTTTCGGCGGCTACAATATGTACCGCAATGCAGAGCGCTACGGCGATAATCTCAAGACCTTCTATGTCGGCAATACCAACATCATGAAGGAGGATGAAAAGGAGCGCATTTTGCAGCATTACGATCCGGAAGTGCTGCCGATCAAGCTGGTGCAGCAGATCTATGAGGAGACCGAGGGACTCGATCCGCTGACCAAGATGTCCGATGTTGATATCCAGATCTGGCTCGAGGGCGATATCTATCTCAATGTTGATAAGATGAGCACCGCAGCCGGACTGGAGATCCGCATGCCGCTGACCGACCGCCGTATCTTTGATATTGCGTCCCGGATGCCCTCAAAATATAAGGTCAACGAGGAGCAGAACAAGGTCGCATTCCGCACGGCTGCCGCAAAGGTTCTGCCGGAGGAGATTGCGTTCCGCAAGAAGCTCGGCTTCATTGTGCCGATCCGTCTGTGGCTCGCAGATGAGAATTATAACGGCGATGTGCGCAGACTGCTCACAAGCGATCTCTGTGCAAAGTTCTTCAAGCCGGAGGAGATCAAGGCGATTTACGATGAGTATGTCGGCGGCAACTCCGATCTCTGGCGCAAGATCTGGACGATCTATACGTTCCTTGTCTGGTATGAGGAGTATTTTGTCAAGCGCTGACCATTCGGAGCGGGGGAAAGCAAATGAACGAATGTGATACGTGTGCCTACAACACCTATGACGAAGACTGGGAGTGCTATGTCTGCGAGATGAATCTCGATGAGGACGAATATGCGCGCTTTATGCAGGATTCGCATGCACACTGTCCCTACTACCGCGACGGTGATGAGTACCGCATCGCGCGGAAACAGTAAACCAAAGCCCGTATGCAGATACGGGCTTTCTTTTTTGCGCAAATTACTTGCATTTTACAGGAGAATGTGCTATAATAATATAGTTATGCAAATCTGGCTTTGATTTCACTGAACGGAGGAATTCAGCTTGCCTACTATGGAAGAAGAAATCCGGCGCCGCAGAACCTTTGCGATCATTTCACATCCGGACGCCGGTAAAACAACACTCACTGAGAAGCTGCTGCTCTACGGCGGTGCGATTGCAATGGCGGGTGCTGTCAAGGGAAAGAAGAACGCGCGCCATGCCGTCTCGGACTGGATGGAGATTGAAAAGCAGCGCGGTATCTCGGTCACATCTTCGGTCATGCAGTTTGAGTATGACGGATGCTGCATCAATATCCTCGATACGCCCGGACATCAGGACTTTTCCGAGGATACCTACCGCACGCTCATGGCAGCCGATGCCGCAATCATGGTTATCGACGCTGCAAAGGGCGTTGAGCCGCAGACGCGCAAGCTGTTCCATGTCTGCGTGATGCGCCATATCCCGATTTTCACGTTTGTCAATAAAATGGACCGCGAGGCGCAGAATCCGTTTGATCTGCTTGAGGAGATCGAGCGTGAGCTTGGCATCAAGACCTATGCTGTCAACTGGCCGATCGGCTGCGGCAAGGATTTCCGCGGTGTCTTTGATCTGGAAACGCGCCATATTCTCTCCTTTGAGGGAACGGGCGGCATGCATACGGTCTCGCAGACCGAGGTCACGCCGGATGATCCGGCACTGGCTGCGCTGATCGGCAAGGATAACCATGCACAGCTTGCAGAGGATATCGAACTGCTCGACGGCGCTTCCGAGGACTTCAATCTGGAGGCGATTCATTCCGGTGAGCTTTCGCCGGTGTTCTTCGGATCTGCACTGACGAACTTCGGCGTTGAGCCGTTCCTGAAGCGCTTTCTTGAGCTGACACCGCCGCCGCTGGCGCGCCGTGTCGCAG
>JAGKVC010000199.1 GCA_021152595.1 Clostridia bacterium | reverse complement strand
GTTAGCTTCTGTGAGATTATGCTGCATTCTGTCCAAATATTCGAGAAGCTGCTTGGTTTCCTCCGGCGTAAAGCCGTTTGTCAGCATTTTCTCGAGCTGACGGCAGTTTTCATGAATCAGCGCGGTGACCGCTCTGCCGTTTTCGGTCAGGACGATCTTTTTGAGCCGGTCGTCGCTTGCAACGCGGCTGCGTTCGATCAGCCCGTCCTTTTCCAGTGCGGCGACGAGCTTCGAGATGCCGGAACGGCAGACACCGAGCTCCTTTTCCAGATCGCGCTGATAGACATCCTCGTTTTCATGCTCCGAGAGGAAGCCCAGCACCCAGCCGTTTGTACCGGCGGCAGCATCGAGTCCGTTCTGATTCCGGAAGGCTTCGATCTGCCTGCGGATGCCCATATTGACCATGCGCAGCGCCAGCATTGTCTGGTTTTCCAAATCGAGATTCACTCCTTTCGCTGTTATGCAATGCAACTGTTCATAATGAAACATTATACAGCATTTCGTCCAAATTGTCAAGTGAAAATTTGGTGAAGAAATCCATAGCATGACCGCTGACGGGCAGAAAAAGCCGCTGAAATGCATCTTTCACAGATTTCAGCGGCTTTTCATTATTCTTCTGCTTCCTGCATTCTGCGCATGAAGGCGTGATAGGTTTTCTCGTCGATCTCCATGAGCGAGCGCTTGTCATCCTGAAATTTGACGGCAACCGTATAGATGCCTTTGTTCTGCATCGCAACGGACGCATGCAGCCGCAGCTTCAGCAGACACGCCGGATCCAGCGGACCGGTCAGCAGGAGCGAATTGCCGGAGCGGAGAATATCCTCTTTCATCAGCTCATAGCGCACGACATTCTCGGGTGTCAGATAAACATCGTCGATTTTCTTCATCGTGCCGGAAATATAGGCGAGCTTTGCCGACATGCAGAAGATGCGGCAGCCTGTGTAATCACCGGCGATGACCATGTTTTTTGCAGATGCCATATGAATGCCCCCTTTGCTTTTCGGCGCAGATACGCCGTATTTTTATTATACCATGCCGATTTCGCTTTGTCAAGACGGGAAAGCCTGCCGGAGAGAACGCTTCTGGTAATCTGACCGGTGAGAAAAAGAATCCCGCAAAAAATGAAAAAGCCGCTGATGAAACCGAGGCGAAGTATCGTATGAAAACGGCTGCAATGGATAAAACGGTCTCTGCTTCCGTTGATGCTGCTGCGCTGCAGGAGAATGGAAACAGGTGCAGACGGGGAATCTGTGCGGACTCTGACACCGACCTTTAATTCGATTTCAGGGAATATTCCGGTTGCAAAGCAGCGCAGATCATGGTGGTCGGTTTCATATTCCTGTTCCTTATCTTTATATCGGATGCGAAGTGTCTGCGTGTCATGATTGATTGCAATGATTTCACCGTCGAGTGTTTTTATGCCGTTCCGCACATCCCGGATATATCCGAATGCGAGAATCCCAAGCAGAAAAACACCGATCAGAATACAGCCGATTCCGCAAAATACAGGTGACATCATGATTCACCTTGACTTCTTATGATTCCGCTTCCGGCTTGTCGCCCATGCGCGCCATATCAAACTGATCGCTGATCAGCTCGAAGCGGATCTCATGCATGTTCAGACCGCTCTGCGCAAAATACAGACGGTTTGCGGTAAACCGCGAGAACATCGGGAGTTCCGCCGAGAACGAGACCGGCTTGCCGCCCGTGCCGTTCCATGTGAATGTGCCGCTTGCTGTGCCCATGCTGAACAGCGTGACAGGGATCTGCGCAAGCTCGCTCTGTTCCGAGGATGCCGTCAGCGTGACGCGGTACCAGCCGGGCTTGTTGACAGTCAGCGCAAAGGCGAAGTTTGTGCCCTTATCGGTGCAGATGCCGTCGAGAGGCAGCGTCAGCGCGTCGTCCAGATCATAGAACTGCACATCGCCGTCCTGATCCTCCGCATCCGCCGGACGGTTCAGCACCGTGATCTCAGGTGCATCCCCGAGCAGACGCTCCATTGCATGTGTATGCATCGCAAACCGGCAGATATTCGCCGCGCAGCGCTGCAATTCGCCGCGTGTCAGCGTACCGGCAGCGAGCGCTTCCTTTAGATTATCCTCATGATTGACGCAGTCCGCACAGACCATGTAGACATCATTCTGTGCGCGGACCATTGCGGCAAAATCGCCCTTATCCGGCTCGAGACCGCGCTCATTGATATTTGCCCACCAGTCTGTCATGAGGAAGCCGGTATAGCCCCATTCCTTGCGGATGATCTCCGTGCATAGATCGTAATTACCGGCAGTCCAGAGCCCGTTGACAGAGCCGTAGGTCGTCATGGGACCGAGCAGGCAATCGACCTTGTTCGCGGTCATTTCCAGACCGACGCAGGCGTAGAGCTTTGTCATCAGCGGCAGATTGAAGGTCGATGCGAGCAGTGTGCCGTTCGGCAGGCTGAATGCCTTTGTGCCGCAGTCGAGCCGCATGCCGGAAGGACCGTCCGAGCAGCAGCAGGCAGGAATGCCGCGTGCCGTCAGTGCATCGGAGACACCGCCGAATGCGGATGCCGTACCTGCCGTGACGCGCGGACTGCCCATACCTTCGCCGCGGACGATCTGCATCAGCTCTTCATCGGAGAACTGCGCGATGAACGATTCCATTGTCACATCGCCGCGCAGAACATCTGCCAGAACAGAGGCTTTGCCGTCCGCTTTCCATTCGGTCGGGAGCGCATCGGTGCGGCGCTTTGCCTCATCGAACTGCATCAGCGGCACATCCTCCCATGCGACCGCATAGCCCTCGCCGGACTGCTCCGGCTTCATGCGCTGAAATGCATCCACGGGCGGCATCGCCTGACGGCACTGCTCAATGACGATGGTCTCGTCGATGAAGCGGCTCGCTGCATATTTCGCGGAGCGTACATCCGTACCGATATAATATTTGTATTCGCCGGCTTCCTTCACCCAGCAATATGCGTGACCGGTCACGCCGCTGTCGTCATAGGATGCCGGAACGGAAAGCTCGAGATTGACCGTCTCGGATTCATTCGGCTGAAGCAGACCGGTCTTATAGAAAATCACGAGCTGACGCGCAGGCTGACCGAGCCTGCCCTGCGGTGCTTCAACATAGAGCTGCACGACCTCCTTGCCTGCGGTGTTTCCGGTATTTGTCACCGTGATGGGCAGATACTGCGCGCTGCGGACATGCACCGGCTCTCCGGCGGTCACGGAAAATGTCGTATACGAGAGACCGAAGCCGAAGGGATAGCGCACGCGCTCCGGTGCAAAGGTCTCGAAGTAACGGTAGCCGACATACATATCCTCGGTGTAGTTGTTATTCACCTTGCCGTGGAAATTTGCATCCGAGGGGTAATCGCTGATCTCATATGCGATCGTATCCGGCAGCTTGCCGCTCGGGGAGACAATGCCGGTCAGGACTTCCGCCGTACCGGTGCCGCCCGTCATGCCGCCCTGCCAGATATACAGCACGGCATCCGGATTGTATTCGTCCATGAAGTGCATGTCCATGATATTGCCGGTATTGAGCAGGACAATGACCTTTTTGAAGTGTTTTCGGCAGAGCCGGAGCATGTCCTTTTCGCCGTCGGTCAGCAGATAGGAGCCTGCTTCCATGTGGTTATCCTGCTCCTCACCGGCGGTTCTGCCGATTACAACGACCGCGCGCGTGCAGGCAGCGGCAGCCTGCTGAACCAGCGATTCATCGAGCGGCATTTCCGCCTGACACCACGGCTCACCGCCCCAGCCCTCGCCGAGATCATAGGGATGCGCCTCATCCCACTTCTGATAGTTTTCGAGCAGCGGTGCATAGAGCTCTACGCCGAGCGCCTGCAAGCCCTCGGGGATCCCGACAACCTTCGAGACATTGACCATACCGCCGGAGCCTGTTCCGCTCTTATAATAATGGAGCTGAATTCTGCCGAACAGTGCGATTTCCTCACCCTGCGGCAGCGGCAGTGCGGCACCCTCATTTTTGAGCATGACAATACCCTCTGCGACGGCATCCGCAGCGGTTTCGAGATAGACATTCCAGTCAAGTGTTTTTTTCATCATTATGGTAAACCTCCGTATCCTTTCAGATTATCGGTATTATATCACACCGGACAAGTAAAATCAATCAGAAAACATGCTTTTATATCAGATTTCTAATCTGATTTTTGACAGCAGTTGTTTCTTCTATTTTAACATATTCTCATCAAAAGCGCAAGTCGGTAGAACCGACAGCTATAGAAAAACGGATGCCCGCCGCTTGACAAAAAGGCGCAGAATTGGTATAATGATACAGACAGCGGATGAAAGGCAGCGGATTCAGATGAACGGGCGATGTTTTCAGGTATGGCAGATCAGCGCAGGCTGGTTCAGGGGATGCATTACGGATTCTCAAACGAAGATCCTGTTCGATAACAGCTGGATGACGAATTTCCCTGAGGATCTGATGCTGGCAATTCTCAGCGCGCTGGGCGGATTGCCCGATGAGCGGGACAAAACGGTCTTTTATGCAGAGCTTGAACCGGCAAGGGCAAAATGGGCGCTTTCCGCAGATAACGAGACGATCTCCGTGCATGTGACGAACTATGAGGACGACAGCCCGACGGCTGCGGTGATTGGAAATCAGACTGCCGTGTTTGACAAAAATCTCTTTTTGCGCGATTTTACTGCGGAAATGAATGATGTGCTTCAGCGCTTCGGTTTGCTCGGATACCGCTCGGAATGGGGTGCAGAATTCCCGATGAGTCTCTATCTCAAAATCAAGGATCTGGCAGCCGGTCAGCAGACGATCTCCTGCGATGATGAAGTGCCGGCGGCAGACAACATGGGCGAAGAAGCCGTCTGTTCTGATTTTGCAGCCGAGCGCCGGATGCTCGATTTAATCTGAATATTTGCATATCCGCACCTGTGGTGAAACTGGCAGACACGTTGGATTTAGGTTCCAATGCCGCAAGGCGTGCAGGTTCAAATCCTGTCAGGTGCATAAGAAACGGGGTATCCTCACAGCGAGGGTACCCCGTTTTGTTGTATCAGATTTCGTACTGCCGCAGCTCGCAGTTTCCCATGAAGAAATGTGAGAAGGCATCTGTGGACATATCCTTGAAATATGTCTCCGCGACGCGGCACACGCCCCCGTGACAGACACAGAGCACGGTCTCACCGGCATATTTTCTGCGGATATCGTCGATGCAGCTATAGACGCGGTGCGCAAGCTGAAGCAGGGATTCGCCGCCGTCCGGCATCCGCACGCCGAATTCGCGTTTTGCCGCCTGAAATACAGGCGTTTCACCGCGCGGCTGATCCTCATAGGAGCCGTAATTCCATTCGCGCAGACGTTCATCGGTGACGACCGGCACGCGGATCTTTTCTGCGATAATCGCCGCAGTTTTCTGTGCGCGCTTGAGCGGCGAGCAGATGATCACGCTGATTTCGGGATGCTGCGCGCAGATGTCAGCGAGCTGTTCCGCCTGTGCAATGCCGTTTGCGGTCAGATCGCAGTCGGTTACACCGCTGATATGGTCAGCGACATTCATCGTCGTCTCGCCGTGACGGGTAAAGCAGATGCGTGTTTTCCGCGGTGCGGCATCCGGCGTGACGGGGTTATATTCCGGCGGCAGATGACCGTTCGTATCACGAAAGAGCATCATCATTTCATTGGTGAGACTGTGCTGCTGCGGCTGCAATTCGATCTCATCCGGTCTGCACCAGACCGCAGATTTCAGCTCGGAATCATCCATTTTGATTTCATCGGAACCGTCCGCCTCACAGAAATATCCCATGAGAATATCCTGCGCCATGCCCCACGGCTGCGATTTATAATAGCGGATATTCCGGACGCGCAGACCGGTTTCCTCCATGACCTCGCGCGCGACGGTTTCCTCGAGCGTTTCGCCGATTTCGGTGAATCCTGCCACAAGCGCATTATGCGCATAGCCGCGGCGGTATCGCGTGATCAGAATGCGTCCCTTGCTGACGACGCCGACGATCACAGCCGGATTGATGCGCGGATAGATTTTATGTCCGCAGCTTTGACAGACGAGCGCACTCTCTTTGCCGTCATGCAGCATATCGCCGCGGCAGATGCCGCAGTACCGGTTTTCGGCATACCATAATTGCAGATGATACGCGGTAAATGCAGCATAGAGGTACTTTCCTGCGCACCGGTCACGCAGTTCGCGCATCTCATAGAACTGAAAATCGCCGGTCTCATCTGCATCGCAGAGAAAGAATGCCGCATCATCGACCGAGAACAGATAAACCGCATCGCGGCGGCTCTCGTGAAACTTCGGAAAACGCAGTTCGCCGTCTTTGAGCGAAGCGAGCAGCTTTCCGTCGCGGAAGCACATGATATAGCTTTCCGGCAGCGGTGTACGGGGCTGCCAGTGATTGTGCAGCCTGCTTGGTAAAATATCCTGAATCATTCTGATCTCCTATCCTTCCAATCTGCTATCATTATACCATATTATAACGGAAAAAGCAAACTAAGAGAAAGATTCTATCTGCTTGATTTCGTCGCCGGAGAGCTTTAGATCAACGGAGGGCGGCACTGCCGCCTTATACCAGATTCTAACGAAAAGTGCAAGGGGATTCATCCGGAATACAATGCAAAAACAAGCATCGCCCGATTTGGACGATGCTTGTTTTATTATGGTGTCTGACTGTTACTCAAAAATCTTCATGCTGTCTCAGCTTCTGTGGGATCCCCGTCTGCTTCGGGCAGGAAATCCGCATACGGTTTTGTCAGGTCCGGATGAGGCTGCGGCTGCCGCTGTTTGCCGAGCAGTGTCTCCCATGCGGTCGGGGTATTGGAGAGCGTGTTCTTGACGTAGTAGAGCAGGATGATCTGTGCGTCGTCAACCGAGATTTCCTGATCTCCGTTGACATCTGCAGCCTTTGCCTGCTTCTCGGTCAGACCGTTGTCCTTGCCTGCCATTGCCTTGACATATGCATTCAGTGTGAGCTGGGCATCCGCGACATTGACCTCACCGTCATCATTGATGTCACCGAGCAGATATTCGGGCTCGGTCGGTGTGGTTTCGCCGGTGGTTGTTGTCTCGGATGTAATTGTTTCGTTGTCGCCTGTGCTTGTTGTGACGGTTTCCGGTTCGGTTGTCGTAGTGACGGTTGTGGTCGTGGTTTCCGGTTCTGTCGTTGTCGTGGAGACCGTCGCGGATGTTGTAGTCGTCTTGTCGGTTGTAGTGGTTGCCTTTGCAGTTGTAGTGGTTGCCTTTGCGGTAGTAGTGGTTGCCTTTGCGGTAGTAGTGGTTGCCTTGGCGGTAGTAGTGGTTGCCCTGGCGGTAGTAGTGGTTGCCTTGGCGGTAGTAGTGGTTGCCTTAGCGGTAGTAGTGGTCGCTTTAGCGGTTGTAGTGGTTGCCTTAGCGGTTGTAGTAGTCGTCTTGGCTGTCGTGGTAGTTGTCTTTGCGGTTGTAGTGGTCGCCTTTGCGGTTGTGGTAGTTGCCTTGGCGGTTGTGGTAGTAGTCTTAGCGGTTGTGGTGGTTGCCTTTGCGGTAGTAGTGGTTGCCTTTGCGGTAGTAG
>JAGKVC010000037.1 GCA_021152595.1 Clostridia bacterium | reverse complement strand
GCATATATCCCATTTTTGTGTTCTGATCTTGTTTTTGCCTGATATTCTGTGTAATTAGCCCCTCTGCGTTGCTCGCAGAGGGGCTTTGTGGACAGGCTGTGACGGCTCAGAGAACACTGAGCCGTCTTTCTTTGAGGTATCGCATCGCAGGCTATAACCAAAAGGTTCAAACCATATAACGAATCGGAACTTCTCAAACAGCCAATTCTGTGCTAAAATAAAGATACAAACAAATCCGAGAGGTTTGAACGATGGAATATGTACAGCTCAACAACGGGATCAAAATGCCGATGCACGGCTGCGGCGTGTATCAGGTAACAAAGGACGAATGCGAGAGATGCGTGACTGATGCGCTTTCGGTGGGCTATGTATGAACTTGAATCCTATGTAATGACGGCGTTTGAGCGCTTTTTACCGTTTTTTGAGAAGAGTTCATAAAAGCTGGTTATGTCAGGCATGATAGAGTGCGCCAAAATGACAGCATACCCTTTTGAAACTGAATAACAGACAAAGCCCCGAGATTTGCTTGCATAAGCATTTCCCGGGGCTGTTTATGGTTATTGACATCAGCTTACAGATAGGGTATAATAATAATGCAACCAAACATAACATAAAACGGATTTTTTTGACAAGTTTGATTGGTGGACGTTTTGCGAATGTCGTGTTATACTTTTCATAGAGATCAGATAGAGGAGGATCACTATGAAAAAGGTATTGAAGATCACAGCAATCGTCATCGTTTCACTGACAGTTGTTTTGTTCGTCGCTTTTGGGGGTTATTGGCTTCATAATCTGCACTGGTATGACAAATATCAGGATGCACTTGATAAGGTCGGGGCTGAGGAAAAACAGTTTACTCTGCCTAACGGAAATATCATCAATTACGGTGAAGTCAAAAATGACAAGCCCGCACTGCTTCTGATTCACGGACAAATGAGCATATGGGAGGACTACGCACTTGTAATGCCCGAGCTTTGCAAAAACTGGCATATTTATGCGGTCGATGTATACGGACACGGCGGTTCGTCCCACGATGAAAGCCTTTACTATATTGATACGAACGGCGATGACATTATCACATTTATTGGTGAAGTCATCGGTGAACCGACTGTGGTTGCAGGTCATTCCAACGGTGCATTGACGGCGGCATACATTGCTGCTTACGGCGGAGAGAATATCGCAGGAGCAGTGCTTGAAGACCCTCCTGTTTTCTCGACAGAGGGTGAAGGCTGGGAGCAGAGCTTTGCATATCTTGACACCTATAAAAATCTCCATGATTACAATCATTCGGCTAAAACCGAGTGCTGGGAAGCATATTATCTTCGGCACTGCTATTGGGGACAGCTTTTCATGAAAGACGCCATGCCCGGCATAGCAGACTATGCGCAGAGTTATCACGAAAAGCACCACGATGAGCCTGTGAAGATCGGTTTTCTGCCGTCCTCGATATGGTATGTGTTTCAGTTTGCACAGGAGTATGATATTGCATACGGAGAGCGTTTTTATGACCTGACATGGAATCACGGGCTTACACATGAGCAGATACTTTCCGATATAGATGTGCCCTGTGTTTATATCCATGCAAAGGAAAATACCGCTGAGGACGGAACATATCTCTGTGCGGCTTCCCGGGAACAGGCAGAGCGTGCAGTATCGTATATCGGAGACAACTGCCGCCTGATCGAAACAAGCGACAGCGACCATGTTATCCACACCTCACACAAGGAAGATTATATCAAAGCTGTCAATTCATTACTGGAATGAGGGAATATCATGCTGAAAGAAAACCTTATCATGCTTCGCAATATCCACGGATTTTCACAGGAGGAGATCGCTGAAAAGATCGGTATATCACGGCAGGCTTATGCAAAATGGGAGAATGGTGCTACCGTTCCCGATATTGAGAAGTGTATGCGCCTCGCCGAAGTCTACGGTGTGACCATAGACAGTCATGTGAAAACAACAACACTTGACGGAAAGGCAGTTCTTCCTCCTCCGCCGACAGGTAAAAATATCTACGGCTCGGTCACAATAAACGAGCGTGGTCAGCTTGTGATCCCGAAAGAAGTCAGGGAGAAATTCGGATTGACAGATGGTCAGAGGCTGATCGTTCTGACAGATGATAAGGAAGGGATAGCACTTGTTCCCGCGGAAATGTTTGAAAAGAAAATGCGGCAGGCGATGGAATACGCTTCTGTGCAGCCGGAGAAATAAAATACAGGGCTTCTCTTTTCAGACGGTTCGTTTTCTGCACGCAGACTTTGTCCCCGATTCCGCAGGCTCTGAGGGGACAAAGTCTGAGGGTACTGTCAAGCAGCGAGAAAGGCAGTCAGTACTGAGGAGCATCAGAAGAGGGGGATATATCCGGTGCCTTTGTGGATTGATAGATGAAACTATCATTCGCGCTGCGAAGAAGCATCATATTAAAATGAACGAATCTACGATAAAAACAGCAGCACCCCGCGGGGCGCTGCTTGCATTTTACAACTATGTTTCAGTTGATGCCATGCTGCAAGCTGCATTCCTGCTGCGCTGACGGCGAGGATCCCGAAGAACAATGCGCTTCCTGTGACGATCTTTCTGATTTCCGAGGGTTTCCCATGTACGCATCCGATGCTTTCAATCTGTATTGAATACAGTAAAAAGCAAGGTCAGCCGCCGAAATACTCGCAGAATTGCGACATTTTCGGCAGTTGACCTTGCTTTGTTATTGGAAGTGTTCGTTAGAAACGAAACAAGCGCTCTGTTTGCGTGCGGCGGCTTGCAGAAGCTCCAGCGCCGCTTTGTGTGATTCGTCACAGTATTTTTCGTACTGCTGCTGTGCGAATTCCAGCGCATGACAGCCATAGTCACTGTTGACACGAAGGAAATCAGCGCCGTGTTCGATCAGATACTGAATCATGGTGAGATTGACGTTGCTCTGATCGAGCAGATAGGTGAAATACAGCGCTTCCATGCCCTCTGCGCCCCATCTGCGAAACAGGATATCCCAGACTCTGGTATCGCTGCAGCGGGCCAGCTCATAGCAATGATTCCAGTTTTTGTGATGGGCATCGAAGGCTTCCGGGTGCTCCTGCGCGATATACAGCGTGATGGCCGGGGAATGGGCAAGCGCCTCCCCGATGGGTGAGACAGTTCCGCCCACAATCTGTTTTGTGATATCGCCGCCGCGCTCTGCGATGATCTTGAAGCCTTCCGGGAAATCATGCTTTGCACAGAAGGTCAGCGGTGTGCCGAAGTATTCAAACTTCTCGTTGAGCGCGGTTTTGTTTGCTGTTTTGGCGCGTTCGAGAATCGCGCTGCGGTCATCAACATAGCAGGCATACACCAGCGTCTGCATGAATTTTTCAGCTTTTGCAAGATTGGCTGCAAAATCCGCTTTTGCCTTTTCGTCTTTTGGTTCCAGCCCGAACTCATCGCGCAGAATCACAGCGTTCACGCAGCCGTCATATACCCACGAATCATAAACCTGTTTTGACAGCTCCCGGATTTCCGTCAGCTTCCCGTTTTCGTAGCGGTAAGCGCGCAGCGCCTGATCGTTGTCCATCATCCACTTGAAGGTGTCTTCCCAGCGTTTGAAGGGCGGCGTTTTCCCAAATCTGCTGTTGTTCATTTCATAGGAACGTTCATATTCACTGCCGATGACACGGTATAACTGCATACTGACGCAGGAATTGGTATCCAGAATGAGAATATAGTCGTCAGCTTCAAGCATATCAATGAGTGCTTCATACCACGGACGGCTGTCGTCCTTCGGGAACTCCTCTTTGTCACTGTGCCGTTCTTTTTCCATCCAGTCCAGAAAATCGCAGAAGTCCTGCGGCACCTGATTGCCGCGCAGTATGACCTCGATCAGCTCCGGCGAATCCCAGAGGATATCTTCCAGATACTCCCGGATTTTCGTACCTTTCTGCGGAAATACAGCGAATTCGATTTCTGTCAGCTCTGCGCAGTTCCGGAATCCGTGTGCGAGAATACGCACATTTGCGGGGATGCGGAGTCTGCGGATTCCGCTGCCGGAAAAGGCGTCTCTGCTGATGAGTGTCAGTGATTCCGGCAGCGTGATGTCATGCAGGTTTTTACAATCCTTGAAGGCTTCTGCATTGATCTCTGTTACGCCTTCGTGAACCGTGACTTCCGAAAGATTGATGCAGCCCCTGAACATTTGCGGGGGGACGGTCGTCATCCCGGCCGGTATGACGGCTTTTGTGATGGTTTCACAGCAGTTGAGCAGATGATCGCTCACATCGGTCAGACCATCCGGCAGGGGCATTTCCCTGAGCGCAGTGCAGCCGGAAAAAGCCCAGCGTTCAATTTTCGTCACAGTCTCCGGCAGCTTGCAGATTGTAAGCTGCTGACAGCTATTAAAAGCCTGGTATTCGATGTGTTTCAGACCGGTATCCGGGCTTTGCGGGGGCATGATCGTAACTATCGTCAGATTCGGGCATAATTCAAACGCACTGTGTCCGATTTGGGTCACGGTTTCAGGGATTGTGACCGTTCGGATGGTTTTGAGCTTGAAAAAAGCCTTCGGAGCAATTCTTGTCACACCGGTGGGAATGACAAGATCGGTTTCGTCAGCGGCAGGCTTACACTTTTGCAGAACCGTGTCTTTCATTATAAACTCAGCCATGATAACCTCCTGTATGTCTGGTCATATGCGTGCAACCCATCATATGCTTACAATAACTATTATACCATAGCCGGAGCCGATTTTCAATCGAATATACGAAAAAACTGCGCAAGCATCAGAAACTGACGACTATGAGGTATAATCCCCCTCATCTTCGCCCTGATTGAAATGTTCATACTTTCCTTTCAATGCATGTCCAGATACCGCAGCAGGAGCATCTGAATTTCCGGATTTCCGCCGTTTTGTGTATGCAGGACGGCAAGCGCAGCGGCCTTTTCAATTTCCTGACGGGGTAAGGGCAGGTTCTCAATCTGCAAAACCGCCGCTGTCGCTGCACCGGAGACGTCTTTGATCAAAAAGGAAAGCACTTCCGAAGCGTTTTTTCGTATCCAGTCCGCCAGCTTCGGACTCGGATGCTTCCGGTATTCTGTCAGCAGCGCCGGAATTTTGACCGCAGCCGGAATGTCCTTTTCATAGTCTTCCGTCCGGAGCATCTCACGGAGTTTTGGCATGTCTTTATGCAGCAGATTGAGATCATATTGATCAGTCGGAATCACAAAGCCGCGAAAAACAATGCTTTGCAGGCTTTGGTAAAAATGAAACGCATCTTTGCCAATATGCATGACGCTGTCCGGAATGGTGATGCTCTGAAGGCTGCTGCAATAAGCGAATGCCTCCGCGCCGATGCCAGTGACACTCTCCGGAATCGTGACGCTCTCCAGCTTTTCGCAGCTATAGAAAGCCATATCGCCTATTTTTATGACGCCGTCCGGAATCCTATAGTGTGCTTCTTGTTTTCCGCATGGATACATGATGAGCCGTTCCTGTTTTTTGTCAAACAAAACATCATCATCCACGATAAAATACGGATGATTCGGTGCAACGGAAATACGAAGTTTCTCGCAGTACGCAAACGCTCCATAATCAATGCTTCTCACGGTTTCCGGAATGGTGATGCTCTCCAGACTTTTGCATTCATAAAATGCCGTCCACCGGATTCTTGTGATATTCTCCGGAATGATAATGCTTTTCAGGCGGCTGCAGCTAAGGAACGTCGATTTTTCAATGCATTGGATGCGCTTTGGAATAACGATGCTTTCTATGCTGCTGCAGCAATCGAACGCCATTTTTTCTATGCTTTCCAGCTGCTCCGGAAGATGGATGTGACGCAGACTTTCGCAGCCGGTGAAGAGCCCTTGTGCAATGCTTCGGATGTTATCGGGAATGTTGATGCTTTGCAGGCGGCGGCACCATAAAAACGCTTCTGCACCGATCTGCGTGACGCTCTCAGGAATGGTGATGCTCTGCAGCCTGCTGCAATAAGCGAAGGCGCGCTCTCCAATGCTTGTGACACTCTCCGGAAGGGTGATGCTCTGAAGGCTGCTGCAATAAGAGAATGCCTTCTCACCAATGCTTGTGACGCTCTCCGGAAGGGTGATGCTTTGTAAGCTCCGGCACTCAGTAAATGCCTCTTTCCCGATGCTTGTCACGCCCTCCTGAATCGTGATGCTTTCAAGAAGCTGATTTTGATAGAAAGCCCTATCGCCAATGCTTTTTACGCCCTCCGGAATTACGACTTCCGTTTCTCCGATGTTCAGTCTGCACTTTAGCAGCACGCCGTCTTGTATCTCAAATTCCATCGTGAAATCTCCTTCTCAAAGCCGTCATTTGTTTTTTTGCAAATATGCTTCATTGCGCAAAATGGCAGATTGCAGCCGATCTTAAAATGCTCCTTGGCATAAAAAGATGTATATTACTTTGATTATAGCGAAAACGGGATGCTTTGTCAAGACAGCAAACACCGGTCCTGCCATTTATATTTGATATGCACACAGCACTGCCTTCAAGGCGATTCTGTTTCTTTGATCGCATATGCTCGCGGTTTATGCTTTCGGATTTTAACTGCCTGAGGACACCTTTCGGTGCCCTCATTTCTATTGTATGGTGCAATTCTTCTATGTGCCTATTCATCTTTCTCCCGCATCAGGAAGATGATATGATCTCTTAGCTCCGGATCGAGAATTCTGTCTGCATCATGCAGTGCTTCTGTGATTTCTGCTTTCTGGGCTTTCGTCACGAAAACGGCATAGTGAGCGAACCGATGGTTATTACATATGTCACAGAACAGTTCCAGAATATCGTTAGACATATGCGTATACTCCCGTGCCAGTTTCATCAGAATCGGGAGCAGCTCTATACCGGCATTCCGTCCGAGAAGCCGGATCAGCCGCAGGCGGCGTACCGGATCAGGTTCCGCTTTGATCTTCGGCAGTAATTCATCGTATGTGTAGTGAATTTGCGTTTGCGCCAGCCGATACGCCTTTTTCGCTATTCCGGCGCTGCTGTCCTGCATTGCTTTCCAGACAAGCTCCTTGCTCTCATCCTCGCCGAGCCGAACCAGTGCGATCAGGGCCTCTGTCGGATGCGTTTCCAGATACGGACGGATATAGACTGCATCTTCCTTCCCACCGAAATCAGAGAGAGCCAGCATACTTTCCGGCAGATGCTCCCGACAGTAGCTGAGCGTGTCAAACCCGTTTTTCTCCAGATGATACGCAGCAAATTCACGAATCGGATAGGACGGGGATAACAGTAGCTTTTCCAGACCGTCCCGGATACCCTGATGCTTCATGCGATACTCGTAGGCATCCAGCCGGATGCGCCAGTATGGATCGTGCATGAATGTATCGAGCAGATCATCTGAAACGGGATAGTCCGAGTGATACAGATATGCGTGTACCAAAGCAAAGCGCTGTGTACTTTCATGTTCGTTTCTGATAAAATTCAGAATCAGATCACGGTATTCCGGTTCCGGATGCAGCCGAAACAGCTTATAGCACAGACGGCGCAGAGAGACCGGAGCGTACAAGAAATTCGCATTTGCCAGTATCCGCATCAGAATGGAATCCAATGTGTCCATTGAAAAATCCGCATTCCGCTGCGCACGCTGTCCGCGCCGGACATATTCCACAAAAGGCATTGCAGAAATGACCTCATAGAAATCAGACCGTACAGAATGATTCCGGAGATAATCCTGTGTCATATTCCATGCTGTTCGCCGGACCGCGGGAACCCAGTCATTCATTCGTATAAGGATGAATTGTAAAACGAATCTTTGGTCTGTAAGCCGTTTCAGACAGGCTTCACGAAGATAGCCGTTCGGATGCGCTGTTCCGCAGATCAGAAGCGCATCGTATCCGGTCGGAGAACAGTACTGTTTCCATGTATCAGGATTGACAGTATCCGTTTCGTGATTGCAGCGGTGCATCAGGTTCTGAACGAAAAAGGCATCCTTTGCGAAAATCATATTTGAAGCCTCGTAGCCAATCAGGCGTAATTGTTCGGGCGTCGGGGCATGATTCAGTGCGGAAAAAAGCATGGGAAAGTAATAGCATCGTTTCTCAGAATCGTGCTGCGTCTCTTTCTGATACTGTTCAATCAGACATTGTGCATGTCCGGTTTTGTTTGGTATCCGATTATGAAACATTATGATTCACCTTCTTTCGGGTAGTTCTATTATATCGGAATCAGCCGGCAATGTCAAGTCAGCATCCTTCATATCCTGAAACGCTCTCTGCCGAAGTTTGTGAGACGCCTTACATTGATAGATATGGCTATTCTTCATGCTGTGAAGAAGAATGACATTATAACAAACAAATCGACAATAAAAACAGCAGTACCCCGCGGGGCGCTACTTGTCACAGTGATTCTGATTTTCGCGCAATTCCTGACAAAGTGCTTCTATTTCTTCATATGAAACAGTGCGCTGAAGGCACTACGTCCTGAAACGTGAGGACAACATTATCGCAGCGCTTGAACACGGTGATCTGGACGCTATGGCTGCGATCAGGAACAGAAAAAGGACGCTGTGATCTTCTTTTGTTTTCACATATTGACAATTCTCGAAATATATGCTATAATATATTCAGCACATCAAGGAGGGTGATCAAAATGGGCATTGATATGATCGAGATCAGCAAAGCGCTTTCCAACGAAACACGGCTGAATATCCTCAAATGGCTCAAATCGCCGGAGGAGAATTTTCCTCCTCAGGGCGGCTGTCTGAGCGAGCCTGTTGACCTCAAAGGCGGTGTCTGCGTGAGCAGCATACAGGCGAAAGCAAACCTCTCGCCGTCCACAGTATCGAATTACCTCGATACCTTACAGAGATCCGGTCTTCTTCTCTCCGAACGCCACGGCAAGTGGACGTATTACCGCAGGAATGAGGAGACGATCAGGGCGCTTGCGAAATTTGTGAAAGAGGAATTATAAGCGATGGAACTGGTTCAATTTGAAGAAAGATTCAGGCAGGCGTTTATTGACTTCAACACAGACTGGATCGTGACAAACTTCGGTAAACTGGAACCGCACGATCTGGAAACATTTGATAAGATTGACGAGGAACTCAGAAACGGTGCGATGATCTTCTTTGCTATCGAGAACGACATTCCGCTTGCCTGCTGTATGTCAATGCCAATGGAGGGTGATACCTGGGAGATCTGCAAGCTGGGTTCAAACAAAAATATGCCCCATAAAGGCGCAGGCACTCTTGTGTTCAAAGCGGCTATGGAATGGGCGCAGAAACACGGTGCAAAGCGGTTGTTCATTCTGTCAAACAGCAGACTAAAGCCTGCCCTTCACATCTATGAGAAGCACGGCTTCAAAGAGATAAAACTTGACGATTACGGATATGAACGGGGCGATATTGCGTTTGAATATATCTGTAAATGAAACTGAGCTGTAAGCCCGCGCTGGCAGCTCAAAAATAATAGTTTTCAATTCGACGATCAGGGAAATATGAAATGCAAGAGGTGCAGGCGTGAAAGCGCCTTATGTGCTTTGCCCGCATTCCTATTCGGGAATAGAGGCTCTTTATTGGGCGCAGACCTATCCCGACGAGATAGAGGCTATCATTGGATTGGATATGGCTGTACCGGAGCATTACGACTATACAAAGGACGGTACACTTGCAGTGCCTTATTATGGAATGCTGCACGGACTGCTCGAATTGGGGATTGGAAGATATCTGCCCGACAGTACTTTTCTGCCCTCGGGCGATTTTCTCACGGAGGAAGAACGCAAAACGTGGATCGCTCTCGGCAACCGTAATTACGCGAACATGGACGTTGCAAGAGAATGTAATATGGCTAAAGATAATGCGGCGGTAGTATCTTCCGGAGACAAGCCCGAAGTCCCGATGCTTATGTTTGTATCCACCGGCAAGGGGGATCAGTGGAGAGAGGTCAGTTACCGATTCGTCAAGAATCATCCGAACATTAAGACGATTGAGCTTGACTGTGACCATTACGTCTTTCACTATGAAGCCGATAAGATGACGAAGGAAATCGGTTTGTTCCTTGATGATCTCTGAATAAGTACACAGTCATATACATATCACTGCGGCAAGGAGAACGACTCTCCCTGCCGTTGATTATTTCAAGCTGCCCTTCTTTCTCTTCGGTAACGCCGGGAATAAGCTGATTATTTCGCTCTGTACGGCGTTTTATTTGTAAGATATCTTGACTTGCCGGATAGAATATGATATACTGAAAGAGCAATTCGGCATGCGGCAAGATCGTACAAAAAGCTGGCGCATCTGCCGGAAAGCAGCACGGATGATGTTAAAGACAGTTGATGTATGAAAGGGTGGTTTGACTTGAAACAGAATAAGCTGGTCTCATTGCTGACGGCTTTGGCGCTCGGAGCTTCCGCGCTCCTGACGCCCGGATTGCCGGTTTTGGCGGAGGAAACTTCCGCTGAACCGGAAACAGTCAGTCTTGAGGGAATCCATGCACTGCGGGATTTCCTGCTGGGACACGGTATTCCGCAGGGGACGCCGGTTCTTGACATGGATCAGAACGGTTCGCTCGATGCGAGAGATCTCACACTTGCCAAGCGGGCGTATCTGGATGCTAAATCCGAAGATATCACACTGCGGAATCTCCGAGCGGATCAGCCGGACATTCTGCTGAATGAGGAAACGGTCGTCACATTCACGGTCAGTGCACAGCCGGCAGGTCTGCCGGAAAAGACCGTTGCGCTTTATGATCCGGGCAGCGAGGAACCGGCTGCTTACATGTACGATGACGGCACGCACGGAGATGAGACCGCGCTGGACGGCATCTATACGGCACAGCTCATGCTGGTTTCCGATGATTTCAAAAATGTGGATTACTATGCCGCTGCCGGAGAGAACAAAAGCGATTCGTTCCGGATTTGTTTTTACAGGGAACTGACAGATGAGGAACTTCAAGGTTTTGGTGAACTTCTGGATCAGTTCGACGAAATTGATGATTTTGAGTCAGCCAGTGCATTTGCAGAATCATCAGAGGAAATTACCTCTTATTATGCTGATGCAGATAATCGTACCATAAGCTACAGAACGATTTATCATATTTCCGGATTCTGGGAAGATCTTGCTGAAGAAGATACGGAAACCGCAGCACAAGAGACTGCTGTACAAAAGCCCGCTGCAAAGCTCCCTGTCCGAACACTTGCTCAGAGTGAAGATCCTGAAAACATTCACGAGCTATTCCTCTATTATACGGATTATGATGATATTGATGAGCAAGTAAAATCTATGAAATTTTCACCTGCGCATCCTGATAAAAAGGATGTCATTGTACTGGTTCCCTTTCAGAATTCAGGAAAACAAACCCAAAAAAGGCTTGGCTTTGCTGACTATAAGGATGGCGGAATGATTCTGGGACAAGCACTGGATAGTAATGTGACAATTAAAGAAGATTATTCCGTAACAATCGAGCTGATGAAGCAACTGTCTGACTATGGAACGATTTTAATTTGTACACATGGTGGTTTGTTTAATTTCAGATCACCTGAACACGCAAGAAATACAGAACCTATTATTGTTACCGGAGTCATTTATTCTGATCTTACTGCAGTTTCTGGCCTGTTTGATCCTATATTTAGTGATAGTACATTGACTCGTCTTAAGTATTCTGCTGACTTTTCCAGCGAACGCATTATCGCTTGCCGATATGAAAAGCGTCTTGCTGTTGCTGCATCATTTTTTGATTATTATTATGAACCCGGTTCTCTGAATAATTCTTTTTGGTTTATCGCTGCTTGTCATTCAATGGATACAGTTCCGGAAGGGAAAATTTCAGCAGGACATCAGTTGCTGGGCGAGATCCTTTGCAAAAAAGGTGCCGGTTGTGTTACCGGTATGACAAATGTATCAAATACTGTTTATAATATCCAATTTCTTCATGACTGTATCCTTAAGTCCATGCTTTTATCTGCTGAAAGCGCAGAAAAAGCAATTACAGCTTTCAAGCAACAATACAATTTGGATTCCAATGAATACTATTATCCAACCAACGATGCCGCTTTCGTTGGAGATCCCGATTTCCGCCTTGTGAACAAAATCGAGGACTTCACACTGGGAGAAGAATTCCCGGACGATCCGGACTTCGTGGCTGACAACGAACTGGTCTATTCAAAGTATCAGAACGAAAACGGTGAGGATAAATATGTCGTTCACGGAAAGACGGGCAATGTCAATATTACGATTCCGAAGGAGCACGATGGTATTGAGGTCACCGGCATCGACCGATACGGATTCAAGATGGCAAGGCATCTGAGATCGGTCTATATCGAGGACGGAAACTTTGATATTCCGGATTACACATTCAATAACCTGCCTGAACTGGTTAATGTTCATTTATCCGCTAACACGCACATCATAGGCGATTATGCCTTTGACGGATGCTCGAAGCTGAAGAATATTCAGCTCCCCGAAGGGCTGCGCGAAATCGGGCTGAATGCATTTTCAAGATGCATCGCGCTGACCGGAATCAATATTCCAAAGTCTGTCGGATCAATCGGGCGTAGTGCCTTCAATACCACCGCTCTGAAATCCATCACGATCGACTGTCAGCCGCTGGATGGACTGAACAATGTATTCTACAACTGCAAGAGTCTGGAGAGCGCGTATTTGCGGTCGCCCGTTGAAACGATGTTCGCCACTTTCGCGAACTGCCCGATGCTTGCACATGTCGAGCTCCCTGTGGGACTGAAATCCATGAGCATGGTATTTCGCGACACGACGCTGATTCGGGAAATCGAGCTTCCGGAGGGCATTGAGGAGATCGGTGCGTTTACATTCTCGTATTGCAGAGGACTCGAGAAGCTGATTGTTCCGGAGAGTGTGACAGTATTCGGACAGGATGCAGTTTCCTATTGTCCGAACTTGAAATCAGTCGTTTTTCCTGATAATCTCACGGAGATCGGCTCCAAAGCGTTTTATTCCTGTACTGCACTGACCGATGTGCAGCTCCCGAAGAATCTGGAAAAACTCGGTGAGGCTTCATTTGCCTACTGCACTGCACTTACGCACATCGAGCTGCCGGACAGCCTGAAGCTCATTGATTACAATGCTTTCAGACAGTGTGTGCGCCTGAAACTGAGTGAGCATCTGCCGAAAAATGTTGAGGAGATACGCAGCGGCGCATTTTACCTGTGCAGCTTTGAGTTTGAAGATAACCGCAGTCCGTATCTCGTTCTGCCGGAACAACTGAAGGCGCTGGATCTGTTCGCTTTTGAAGCCTGCCAGGTTTCCGGACTTGTCGTAAACAATCCGGAAATAGAATTTGTGGAGCCCTACGAAAATGATGCAAGTCTCTTCAAAATACTGGCTAGAAATATGTGGCTCGTCGGACATCCGGGCAGCACCGCACAGCAATTTGCAGAGAATCCGGATCATCCCGCCAGATTCATACCGATAGACGAATATCAGGGCAGGATCACGCCGTGATTCGTTACACAGAAGGAAAGCCCGGCAGGCGGAAAACCTGCCGGGTTTCGCTTGTGAATCGCAAGCAGAATAAAAGCGTGTTTTATGATTATATACTGAAATCGCCCGCTGTGCAGGAACCGAATGGATCGGAATCTACTCAGCGGGCGTAAGTGCTTTTTCAGCTTTATGGTGTCACTTCGTGAATTGTCATATTTCCGATTTTCACCTCTTTGATACCTTGTTCTTTTTTGTTGAAGTTGAACGTCAGCATATAGCCGCTTTTCAGACCGAAGCGTTCCAGATACTCACAAAGCTGCTGTTCGCCTTTTTCATGAAAGGCAGAGTTGTTTCATATGCTCATATCCGCTCGGATTGCAAGTGCTTTCTTGATGATTTGCCGAAATATCTGCATAAGACAATATCGCTTGCATACCTGATACGGGGTGCTCTACAGATAATAGCCCGAGTGCCATTTATTTATCCGATTTAATTGATTCAAATATCAACACTCTTAAAATAGAACCTGCTGATTTCCTCCGGCGTATAGTCACCGTGTTCTTTCAGCCACCAGTGTACCGTTTCCGCGAAGCTGCTGACAGCGTGATTCAGGCGGTATTCCCTCGGAATGTCCGCACGCTCCGTAAGCTGACGGGCAAAGACCTGATACAGATATTCCTTGAGATATCGCATAAAAATCTCGCCGCATTCGCCCGAAAATATCCCCTTGATGCTCTGCTGCTTTTCCTGCAAATGACAGAGAATGTGAGTGATGTGATCCTGAAAACTGTCCTTGTCCGAGAAATCGTGATGCTCCTCGCTCATGATCTCGCAGGAGAAAACATGGTCGAAAATATCCGTACACATCGCTTTCAGCAGTTCGTCCTTTGTTTCAAAGTGAGCGTAAAATGTACTGCGGCTGATGTCCGCTTCGTCAATGATCTCCTGCACTGTCAGCGCCGAATATGCTTTCTTTTCCAGAAGTCTGGTGAATGCCTGAAATATGGCGTTTCTTGTTTTTCTCTGCCGTCTGTCCATAGCTCCTCCTATCGTACAATTTATGTTTTTTGTCCGGTATCCTACATTACCGGTCAACTGATTATTGAAATCAGATACCGAAAGTGGTAGTATAGTTACAGAACAAGATGTTTGTTATCGTATACAGAGTAGCATAAATTTTGTGATTTGTCAAGGAGGTATTTTTATGTTAAAACGCTGGCTTGAAAATGAGCCGAGGGTCACGCTGGTGTGTGCGGTTGTATCGGCGGTGTCGCTGGTACTAAGCATCACAGGCGTATTAAAAGGAATCCTGCCGTTTGACATTGCATGGATTGCGATTGTTCTCTGCGGTACGCCGATCCTGATCGGGGCATTCAAAGGCGTGATATTCGAGCATGATATCAAGGCGGATCTGTTGGTGTCCCTTGCACTGATTGCTTCGGCGGCTACAAAGGAGTTTTTCGCCGCAGGTGAGGTGGCGCTCATCATGCAGATCGGCTCACTGCTGGAGGACTACACTTCCGGCAAGGCAAGGGCAAGCATTGAAAAGCTCATCAACCTGACACCGCAGACTGCAAGAGTAATCCGTCACGGTGCGGAAACAATCATTCCCGTGGAAGAAGTCAAGGTCGGTGATGTGCTGCGTGTCATTGCAGGCGAAACTGTCCCTGTTGACGGCACAATCCTCAGCGGTGAGACTTCCATCGACCAGTCGGTTATGACAGGCGAAAGTCTGCCGGTTGACAAGACCGTGGGTGATACCGTTTCCAGCGGCACGATGAACCAGTTTGGCACATTTACGATGCGCTGTGACCACGAAAGCTCTGACAGCTCTTTGCAGAGAATGGTCCGTCTTGCGGAGGAAGCCGAGGAAAACAAAGCACCGATTGTCAGTGCGGCTGACCGCTGGGCAACATGGCTCGTAATGATTGCACTTTCCTGCGCGGTGATTACATGGATCGTCACCAGAGACTTTATGCGTTCCGTAACGGTGCTGGTGGTGTTCTGCCCCTGTGCATTTATACTTGCAACGCCGACTGCCGTTCTTGCAGGCATCGGAAATGCGGCAAAATACGGCATTATCATCAAGTCGGGTGAGGCGCTTGAAAAGCTGTCATGCATCAGGCGGATCGCTTTCGATAAGACCGGTACGCTGACCTATGGCAAGCCGCAGGTGGTCAAGGTCTGCGCCTGCGATACACAGTATTCGGAGGATGATATTCTCCGCTTCGCCGCTCTGGTAGAGCAGAAATCCGAACACCCGCTCGGCAGGGCAATCTGCAAAGTATATGCAGATAAAAACGGAAAAACCGAAGATGTATCCGACTTCAAAATGACCGCCGCTAAGGGCGTTTCGGGAACGGTTGACGGCAAAATGATTATGGCAGGCAAGCTGACCGGAGAATTGAACAATGCGGATAAAGCAAAGGTCGGGGAACTGCTTTCCAAAGGTGCAACGGTGGTCTATGTCCACGCTGACGGCAAGCCCATGGGATTTATTGCGCTCTCTGATGTGATGCGTGAAGATGCTGCAAACACTGTGGAAAAGCTGAAAGCTGTGGGAATTACACCGATGCTTCTGACAGGTGATAATGCGTCCGCCGCGAACAATATCGCAAAGAGTGTCGGCATTGAAACTGTCTACACTGACCTTCTGCCCGAAGATAAGATGAAGATCATCAAGGGCTATTCCGACAAGGGCGAAGCGGTCTGCATGATCGGTGACGGCGTGAACGATGCGCTTGCCCTGACAAGTGCCGATGCAGGTATCGCAATGGGAGGCATCGGCTCGGATATTGCGATCGAGTCCGCAGATGCAGTCCTTGTCAGCGACGAGATCAAGCGCCTGCCCTATCTGTTTGACATGATGCAGCGCGTCATGAAGAAGATCAAGGTCAATATTATCGCTTCCCTTGTCATCAACCTGAGTGCCGTGATCCTGTCCGCATTCGGTGTACTGACGCCGATAACAGGTGCGCTGTGGCATAACTTCGGCTCTGTGTTCGTGGTAGTCAATGCGGCGCTGCTCCTGAGAAAAAAAGAGAAGATTGATTGATTTCTCTTTCAAATCTGAATAACAGACTTCGCCCTGAGATTTGCTTGCCAAGCATTTCTCAGGGCTGTTCTTTTCCGTTCCCGCGGGACAAAGCAAGGGTGCGTTGCCGATCCTGTATCAGGCAGCAGTCTTGGCGCAAACAGGAATCGCCGGTTCAGCGCATCTGTCCTGTGCCGTGATCGCGCTGCTCATGAAATGGATCGCTCCGGCAGATCCGAATCTCGCTGTTGATGTCGTGCTGAAATATACCTATTACATCCTGACACCGATGACTGTGATCTTCGGCGTGCTGCTGTTTATCGCGCTATTGTACCTGTTTATCCTGATCATCAAAGGCAGCACTCCATATCCAAAACACGCCGCATTCTTTCATATGGCATTCTGTGCAGGCGCGTTTATGCTCATAGGGGCATTGATCGGTAATAATACGATCGAAAACGGCATCTCCACTGCGGCGGTCAGCATGGGAACGCTGTGGATGTTCGGGATGATGCGCGGCACTTTTCAGACACAGCACTGAGGGAAACGGCAAAAGCCGTTAATACCGCGATCTGTACAATTCTCATGCAGCTACAAGAAAGCCCGCCAAGCATGTGCCGATGCTCCCACGGCAGATGCAGTCATGCCGGTAAAATTTACTTGCGAACGGAATCAACAAAATCATTCAAAATGCAACCATTTCCGAAAGCTAAATATTTTCTGAAGAATCATCCGAAATAATTGACTTGCTTCCGCAATCGGAGTATAATATGAAACGGCTGTTTTGTAACGGTCTGCCGCAACTCATCTGAAAATAACATATTTTCAACGAAAAAGGAGTATTCATATGAAAAACAGACACATGATTCTCAGAGCGGTTTTTGCAGTCATCTGGCTGATCGCCGGTGTGGTCGGACTGCTCAAGCATCAGCTCGTGCCGGGGCTGATCTCGCTTGCGATGTGCGTTCTCTTCGGATACAGCGCATTTGCTCTCTCCAAAAAGGAGTGAGCGGCGCGATGGGGACACTGCTTGAACTCAGAAATCTCAAAGGCTGGTATACACCGGAAACCGAAGTCCTCAAGGGGCTGGATCTCTCGCTGCCGCAGAACAGCGTCATCGGACTGATCGGTCTCAACGGCGCCGGCAAGACCACGCTCATGAATATCATCTGCGGTCTGCACAAGGGCTTTTCCGCGGACGCGATCCTTGTCAACGGCAAAAGCGCACAGTTTCAGGATAAAGCCTTCAAAATGAGCCGGTATATCGTCTTTTCGGAGGACGAATCCTTCGGCTATTTCAATTTCGATGAGTACCTCAGCTATGTATTTGGCTGCTACCGGAAAAAGCCCGATGCCGCATATGTCGATGCGCTTGTGGAACGCTTCGACTTCGGCACATACCGCGGCATGCGCATCAGGGATCTTTCGCTCGGCAACCGTCGCAAGGCGTATCTGATTGCAGGATTTGCGCTGAAATGTGAGCTGCTGCTGCTCGATGAGCCGGTCAACGGGCTGGACTTTACCAGTACGGAGACGCTCTATTCGCTGATCGCAGGCTATAAGCAGTTCGGTACGGTGCTGTTCTCCTCGCATATTCTCGAGAGCGTGACGCTTACCTCGGACAAGGTTCTGGTGCTGGAAAACGGCACGATTGCAAAGACCTACTCCGGCAGTGAAATCAATGCCGAAAGCATCCGCGCTTCACTTGGTACGGAGGGCGGAACGGAAGATGTATAAGCTGCTTGCCCGAAAACTGCTCGGCGACCGCTATTCAAGTGCACTGAAAACTGTACTCATCGCAGCAATCATGGGGTTCGGACTGCACGGGAGCGGTTTTGTGCTTCCGATGGCGCAGAGTGTGCTGATCTTTACGGCGGTCTGCTTTACCGGCACAATCGTCATACAGACGCTCTCCTCAAAGGATAATGCGCGATGTCTCAGAGGGCTGTTTGCGATGCCGCATGACGACCGCAGATGTCTCCGGGAATATGCGGCGGCAGTCGGTGCGTATGTGCTGTTCACGAAAGCCTCTATCCTCATTGCGCTGCTGTTTGCGTTCGTGAAGCTCTCGCCGACGGATATTGTGATTTTCATTCTCAGTTTTCTTTATGCGCTGTTCGGCGGTTTTGCCGCATTTGGTCTGTTCCGCAGACTGCCCCTTATATCGCTGCTGATTGCTGCGGTGCCCTTTGCGCTTGCACTGCTGCTGCCGCAGCCTGTTCCGGCAATCATTGCGCTGGCTGCCGCGGATGCCGCGGTGATTCTGCTCTTTTCCGTGCTGCATATGGATGATTTCTATGTGCAGGATTCCGCAAAGGGGAAGGCAAAGCACAGCAGCAGATCGCCGAAGCTGATTGTTCCGCGCTATATCATCCGCTATATGCTCTCGAACAAGAGCTTTCTGATCAGCACACTGTTTATCACCGGATTCGGCTGCTTCTTCGCGGTCATGACGGAGCAGCAGGGGTTCCCGATGGGCTGCGGCATCGGTCTTGCATTCGTCTCGATGAATTCGCCGCTCGCTACGGTCGTCAGCTCTAACCGCAGTCTCGACCGAAAGCTCAAGGCGCTTCCCGACAAGACCATGCAGTTTTTCGTGCCCTATGCTGCATTGGTATTCTGTTTTGATATTCTCGTTTTCGCCGTATTCCTGACAATCTTTGCAATCGCAGGCGGACAGGTTGACAGCCGCGCATTTCTTGCGGCAGGACTCTTTGCAGTGGAAAGCGCGGTCTGCACGGCGTTTCTGGAGGATCGGTTCCCGATTACAAAATGAAAATCGGAGCCGGATCTCTGGCGCAACCCCAGAAAATATATTCTCCCTCTGATCTTTGTTCTGGAGGCCGGACTGATCTATCTGACATGAACAGGCTGTCATATCATGATAAACGGGTATGGTACCTTGCGTATCATGCCCGTTCTGATATTTCAGGGGGATAGCGGACGATTGTGCAGACATATTGACAATTCTACCGCTTTGTGATATAATAAAAATGTCGGTAGTTTAACAAAAACGGCTGTCCTTTGAAGCAGATGCGGCTTGCCGCCCGACGCCCGTATAATTCAACGTGAGAAACTCGGCCTTGTCGGGCTGGATGTACGACGGTTCAACTCCGTCAACGGGCATATTTGATACAGCATGCCTTCTGTGGAAGGCATTTTTTATTCTGTGAGGTGATTGTATGACGCAGAAATCTGCCTTTTTTCAAACGCCGGAGATCTATTTTCCCGAGCTGTTTACTGCCGTTCCCCATAACGTTATGCATATTGAAATGAGCGGTAAAGAGGCTGCTGCGGCAGGCTTTGCGTTCCGAAAGAAGCGGCACAGCGTAAAGATCACAAACTATCACGGAAAACCGCAGAAACAGCTTATGATTCCGTATACCATAGACGGGATGCCCGTGGACGAGATCCGCAGTGAGACGTTCAGAAAATTTCCGTGCAGTACGGTCTTTATTCACGGGAATATCCGCAAGCTCGGCGAAGGCGTTTTTCGTGAAAGTACAGTGAAGAATGTGATTTTTGAGGACGGTATCACGGTTTTGCCGAAGTATGCTTTTTCATATTGCGAAAATCTGGAAAAGGTCTGTTTCCCGACGACTTTGAAGATGATCAGATTCAGATGCTTTGCGCTTTGCAGGAAACTGAAATATGTTGAGTTTCCGAAAAGTATCCGCATTCTGGAAGAGTATGCGTTCGTCGGAAGCGGAATTGAGCGTTTTGGCGTGGAATGCTTCATGCCTGCCATCAATAATGCAGATGCATTTTATAATACGCCCTTGCTCTATGATATTCCGGAGCAGGTTGTGTGTACCTATCCCGATTCTTCCAATCTGACGGTTCTCCATGTAAACGGCGGTCCGTTCAAACTCAAGGCGGATTCTGTTACATTCTGCAAATGGTCTTTGCACTCGAATGATCTCGATCTTTCGGAATGCGGAAAAATCCGTTTTTTACGGTATGCAGTCCGGGATGAACTGCCAAGATCGGGAATGAACACAGCGTACTATTGCAAGCCCTGTGTCATCAAGCTGCCGGAGAACCGCACGTTTGATCAGTATTATCCTTTTCCGAAGCATGTGACTGTTGCGCATTATTTTCCGCAAAAGGACAGGACATACAGTCGGCCGTTTCAATCGGCGGACGGCAGCAGGGAGAGGAGCTTAGTCATTACACCGGTCGCCGATTACCTGCCGTGGTGGTCTGTGCAGGGAAGCAGCATAAGACTCAGGATCAGCAAAGGCGTGAAAATTGACAGAAATGCGATTGCATGCAGTAATCTGGAAGAAATCACATTTGAAGATTTCTCTCCGGAAGACCGCATATTCTCATTTTTCTGTCATGAAGTGCGAAAGGTATCGTTCAGCCGCAGCGGCCGTATGTATACCAAATATATTCCGCCTGCCGAACTGACAAACGGGCTCATCCACCAGTTGTTCATGATGGCGTTTGCACCGTGCTCCGCCCCCTGCGGAAACGGTTTCAGACGTACAGTCTATGACAGACGGATCATAGATTCGATTTTCAATTCCGGATCTGTCAGCACAGCAAATAATCCATGGCTGAAAAATCTGCTGGACGGGCAGAACGAGGGGGCGTCTCATCCATATGATTGTCCTGAATTTGCCGTTACAAATAAGTTCAAGGCGCTGATCGCAGCGGATGTGCTGAGAAGCGACCGGCTTGAACATGAACCGCCGGTCGATATGTACTATAATTTTCTGAAAAAGCACCGCAGTCTCTGCAAGCATTATTTCAGAAAGATCGGCATTCTGTACCCCGAATATTTAGAGGCATTTGAAAAAATGTTTCCGGCAGATCACTGAGATTGTATCTATGATTTTCTGCCGGTCAAAGAGAAACTGAAAAAGCTGTTGCAAACCGCCGCCTGTGAAAATGCAGGCGGCGGTTCTTCGTTTGGGCATGAAAAACCGGACGCCGTTGATGTTCCGGTGTCCGGTTTTGTAAAATTCATGTGTTTTTCATGACAACGGCTTCGACCGTATCAGCAACATGCTCGCAGGAATCCGCACATTCCTCCAGCTTTGCGTAAATCTCACGCCATGCAATAACGTCAAGCGGATTCTTTTTTTCAAATTTTTTCCGGCAGTTGTAGGAGGATTCCAGATAAAGCTGATCGCTTTCCTCCTCGGCGGAATTGACCTCAATAATGAGCTTATGCAGCAGCTCGGATTTTCTGAAGTTCGGCAGCTCTTTTATCATTTCCTTCATTTTGGCGGTGCAGGTGCAGATCTTTTCTGCAAAGCTGACGGCATCCGGTTCGATCTGTTCAATGTTGTTGATGTAAAGTGCCTGTAATACCTCTTCGATGCTGTCAATGACATGATCGAGCTTCTGGCACAGCTCCGCCATATCTTCGCGGTCGATCGGCGTGACAAATGACTTTGCGAGTGCTTCCGTCATTTCGTGCCGCAGCGAATCGCCTTTATGCTCGAATTCATGCATTCTGGTCAGCATTTCACTGATCTGTGCGATGTCATAATTC
>JAGKVC010000198.1 GCA_021152595.1 Clostridia bacterium | reverse complement strand
AAGCAAGACCGAGCAAAAGCTGGATCGTCAGATAGGCAATCGGCGCCTCTTTGCTGCTGAGAAAAGCAGGCATCGGGAAAGAGGGCAGCCAGTCGAACAGCGTGATCAGCCCGCTGCAAATTGCAAGAAATCCGAGGATGAAAATCCGCAGCGAAAGATTGAGATTCAGTTCGTTGAGATCATTCCGGATCGCCTCGCGGTTTTCGGTCTGCTGCTTTGCTTCCATCGGAAGATCTGTACGTTCACGGCGTTCATCCTGATAGCGCACATCAATATTGATATGTCTGCGCGCCTCGGAGTTGCTTGCAGATAGATTGAGCTGCGTATGCTCAGCCTGTCCGATATAACGGATCGGACGCGCAGCTTCGCGCGGATGCTGCTTGAGATTATCCGGAATCCGCTCCATGACCTCAGGCGAATCCGGCTTCTCACGGCGCTTGCGCAGCTTCGATGCCGGAAGTGTCTGCATGGACGAAACCGGTGTGACCTTCTGATACGGCTGTGCGTCGCTTCCGGGCTGTCTTCTGCGAAGCTCCTTTGCCCGTGTGGAATCGTGCATCCGGCGGATCTTCGGTCTGTATTCACCGTTTTCATCATCCGTCACAAGAACTGCATGGTCATATGCCTGTGAGGTTGCTGCAACATGTGCGTCGCGCTGTGCGCGGGATTCCGCCTCGACATTTGCAATGGAGTTCATGAAGGAAACCTGCGGCTTTTTGATATCGGCAGGTGTGACTGTGCGAACCGGATCTTTTCTGCGAAGCGGCGTCTGTACGCGGTCAGATGCAGCTTTTGCCCTGACGACCTTTACAGGTTCATCGGGCTTTAATGCGGCTTCCTGCGGCTTGGAATCGGGCGATTTTTCTGCTTCCGGCAAGTTGTTTTCTGACTTGACCGGTTCTGCTGTCTTCGGCTCATTCTGCTCCGGCGACGATTCGCCGGATGCAGATGCAGGGCTGACTTCAGTCTCCTGATTTGTCAAAGCAGAAGCCGTATTTTCAGTCTGCTGTTGCTTTTTCTTTCGTTTTCTGGACGACATTTCGTATGCATCCTTTCTGTTTATCTTTCTTCATTCCGCTGCCGGACTGCTTCGTACATCAGAATTCCGGCAGCAACGGAGGCGTTCAGTGAATTGATTTTTCCAAACATCGGCAGGGAGATGATCGCATCGCATTGTGCCTTAACCGGCTCGCTCATTCCGAATCCCTCGGATCCGATCACAAGACCGATTGCACCCTGTAAATCAGTTTTTGCAGCGGGTTCACCGTTCATATCGGCACCGTAAAACCAGATTCCCTGTTTTTTCAGCGCGATCATTTCGGTTGCGAGATTACTGACGCGGGCAACCGGCAGCCAGCTCGCTGCACCGGCAGAGGTCTTGAAAACGGTCTGCGTCAGCGATGCGCTGCGGCGTTTCGGCAGAATGATACCGTCCGCACCGGCAGCTTCAGCCGTCCGGATGATTGCTCCGAGATTATGCGGATCCTCGATCCCGTCACAGAGGATCAGAAACGGTTTTGTCCCCTTTTTTTCACTGACAGCAAGAATATCGGCGACGGAGGCGTATTCGGCACATGCACCTTCTGCGCAAACACCCTGATGATTCTCACCGCCTGTCATTGCATCGAGCTTTCGGGCATCCGTGACTTTGACCGGAATCCCCTGCTTTCTGGCAGCGCTGCAAATCGCACCGAGGCTGCCGTTCATGGATACGACAAAAATCTGGTTGATCGGGTTACCGGCTTTCAATGCTTCTGTTACAGCATTTCTGCCGAAAATATAATCAGAATCTTCATGATTAACATATTGTTTTTTCATATACTTCCCTCAATCGCATATCATTCCTATTATATATATTATACCATATCCGACAGAAAATCACAAGAAGAAACAAGCAATCATTTTGCACGGGCATTTGTTGATAATTCACATATTCCAAAGCGGCTGCCGGTATCTGACACAAACTGTTATATACTCCGGTCCGATCCGAATTGCGGATATCAGTTTCCGGCATATCGGCTCGCTAACAGCTATGCCGTCCTGAATCAGAATATCAGTAATCATTCTGAGCAGTTCTTTTCGTAATATGGACGGAGCAGTGCAAGTATGAAACCGCTTCCGTGTGCTGCAAATAATCCGTCCGTTCTCTTCGTCACCGGAGATATGCATATTTGCGCCGCATACAGCACAAAACACTTTGCCGCACAGCCAATGTCCGGCTTGCTTTACATGATGCCGCTTTTGCATTATCTCGCTGACATGCATAAACTCTTCATCCGGAATAATCCGCGGAACAGGATACAGAATTGCTTTTTCAGACGGAAGTCTAATCCGCCGGCTGCTCTTATAGCTCGCTTTTTCCGTTGTATGCTGGTAAAGTCTGCCGGTGTAAACCGGATTGATCAGGATCCTGCGTACTGACGAATCGCTCCATTTTCTATCCGTTATTCCGTTATGGTTCAGATCTCGCATGATCTGACAAACAGATGAACCGCTTAGATATGCATGATAGATTCTCTTGACGATTTCCGCCTGCGAATGATTCGCCGTAATCTCAGTACCGCAGCGCTGATATCCAAAAGGCAAAATGGCGATCGTACAAAAACCCGCTTTTTGTTTGGCGTATATTGCTGCGCGCACTTTTCGTGAAATATCCCGCGCATACCAGTCATCCAAAACTGCTCGAATTGCAAATATGTCATTAGACGGTGAGGTGAATGCAGTATCAATGCCGTCATCAACAGAAATTAAACGCACTTTGTGTGACGGAAACCACTCTTCTATCAGTTCTCCGGTATGGATAAAATTGCGGCTAAGTCTTGACAGATCTTTGACGAGCACGGTGTCGATCAAGCCGTCTTCGATTGCACGGTACATGCTTTGCAGACCGCGGCGGTTCTGCGTTGTTCCGGTGATCCCGTCATCTGAGAACTCAAACCGAACCGGAATCGCATTCGTTTCAGCATACTGTAAAAGCAAATGCCGCTGATTGGCGATGCTTTCAGATTCATTTTTTCCGTTGTCGTCTTTTGACAGTCTCAGATAAATTGCGCCGTATTTCATCAAGCATCGCGCTCCTCTAAACAAAAGAATTGTTGATTTGAAAGCTATTATGTGCAAAATCACATTTTTTTGATTACCCCTTGACATTTGATTCTATGTGTGGTATAATAAATATCGTTGAGAACGCGGAGTGGAGCAGTCCGGTAGCTCGTCGGGCTCATAACCCGAAGGTCGGTGGTTCAAATCCGCCCTCCGCAACCAATCAAAAACCTCGTAGATACGTTATTCTACGAGGTTTTTACTTTTAACAAATCCTTGCGCCATTACAGTTTTGCAGCTATTTTGCAGCTACGGCGTTTTTGAGCTGCTCCCGCTGCTTTTTACTACTCTACTATATATGATAGGCAACCATCGGAATATGCAAAAAATTATAGTATAGGAATATCTGCTGTCTGCGCATTCAAACAGGCATGAAAAACGGAAAGGAAAAACTATGAAAACATTTTTCGGCTCGCTTCAACATGTATTTGCAACGGCAAACAAAATACAGATGCTATGGGGCATCGGAGTTCTTCTTGTCATGCTGATTCTTGCAGTTCTGCATCATATCTGGCGTGATGATCCGAAAAAACTGGGACGCTGGCGGCTGCTCTGCCTGCTGCCGCTGCTGATTTGCATTGCGCATTTTGTGATCTATGTCAATTCCTGCACGCAGCTTCTCTCCTTCTTCATTCCGCTTTACCTGCTCGGTATTTTTGCGCTGCTTCCGATGATTACTGCAAAGCGGAGAATCGGACACCGCATCATGGCTGTGCCGGTCACGCTGCTGAGTGTACTCGCAGGTTTTTATTACTGCGGGACAGCGCCGAATGTCTTTAACTTCTCGCGCAAAAGCTATACTGACTCCTTCCACGCAATGATTCAGGCAATGGATCAATACTATATCCTGAAAGAATGGAAAGAGGTCGATTTTGCTGCACTGGAAGCAAAGTATCTTCCGCTGGTACAGACAGCAGAGCAGGAGCAAAATCCAGCTAAATTTGAAGAAGCGGTAGGCAAGTTCAAAAATGAACTGCATGACGGTCATGTGTTTGTCGAGGGCGATTATGACAGGGATACCTACAAGGTAGACCGGAAATTATACGGCTATGGTTTGTCTATGGTTCGGTTAAGCAACGGCGAAGTAATCGCAATCTGCACGGACGAAGCTGTGCAAAAGCAAGGTATTTCGGACGGCACTGTCATTACAAAATGGAACGGAAAGCCTGTGCTGCAAGCGGCGGATGAGGATGTTCCTGATCTCGGAATGCCCGTAAAGGCAAACGATGATTTTCTCGCCGTCATGAATCTTTGCATGACCGGCGAAGAAACTGTCGAGGTATCCTACCTTGACAAAAACGGAAAGGAGCAGACGGCCATACTATCTGATGTCGGCAATCTGGAAGCGCATCACAAAGCGTTTGAACTGTTTACCAAGGAACAGGATTTTGAAACGATGGAGGAACTCTACGCAGCGAATTTCAGCACCAAAATGCTGAATGACAACTGCGGATATATCCAGGTGATTGCAGAGGGCACAGAGCATGGAGTACAGGATATTCTCGGCTATCTCATGGGCGATCACAAATGGGCAAGAGAGATGTTCCGCGAAAAGCTGAACGATCTGAAAGCGCAGGGCATGGAGTATCTTGTAATTGATCTGCGCAATAATATGGGCGGACTTGATGAGATCGGCTGTGCGCTTTGTGATCTGCTGACAGATCAGGAATGGTACGGTCAGGGGCTCGGAATCCGCAAAAACGGACAGTATACCTGCGTATCCGATCACGGCATTCACGGCACTGGTGAGTTTGCTGATTTGCAGGTCGTTGCACTGACAAACTATGGATGCGTCAGCGCCGGCGACGGTACTGCACTTTATCTCTCCAAGCTGCCGAATGTGACTCTCGCCGGCATTACTGACCCCCAAGGGTGCAATCAGGAAACCGGCGGTATATGTGTGCTTACTGATGGTGCTGTTGAAATCGGTTTCCCGACCGGATTGGTACTGGATGAAACTGGCGTTCCGAATGTCGAAACCAAAACCGATCGTATCAGCAGAAATCCGGTTGAGGAGCGCATTCCGCTGGATCATGATGCTGCAATGGCGATTTTCCGTGACGGGCAGGACTATGAGCTGAATTGGGCAATCAAGTATCTGGAAGATCATGCTGAATGATAGAATTCCCTTCTGTCCAATTGTCCGGTATTATATCAAACCAATCTCTTACCAATGTATACAAGCTATCTTGACAGGATTGACTTCCATATAGTATAATAA
>JAGKVC010000036.1 GCA_021152595.1 Clostridia bacterium | reverse complement strand
CTCGCCTCGACTTTGTATTTACTTCGTTTCCTCAGCAAATACGGAATCTTCAAGGGTTTCTCTTTGGTTGCATTGTTCAATTTTCAAGGTGCCGCTGTGATACTTTTCAGTGCCGTCTCTCCTTGAGGCGACCTCCTTATTATATCACATCTTTTCGGTTTTGTCAAGTCCTTTTCAGAACTTTTTTCTCGCCGGTCTCCGCTCTCTCGCGGCGACTTGTATATAATACCACATTCCGACAGAAAAGTCAACCCCTTTCCGCGTAAAACAAACCGTATTTTTTTACGCGTTTTTTGTCAACTTTTGACATCCTCCGTTTGGAGTTCTCCCAAAAGTACCGTAAATACGTTGATTCCGTTCTCTGAGGTTGCTGTAATCGTGCCGCCGTGCAGCTCTGCAATGCTTTTTGCAACGCAAAGTCCGAGCCCGTAGCCGCCCGTATCGCGCGAACGCGCCGGATCCACCCGATAGAACCGCTCAAAAATCTTTTGCAGCGCTTCCGGCGGAATCGGATCTCCGTTATTGGAAATCACGATGCGCAGATGCATTTTCCGGTCGCGGTTGACCACCATCCGGATATTTCCGCCCTCCGGGGTATACTTCTCCGCGTTTTCCAGCAGCACCTCCACCATGCGGCGGATCAGTCTGCGGTCGCCGCGGTACCGGAGACCGGGCGTCATTTCATAATCAAACATGTGTCCTTCCTCGAAGATCTGCGATTCGCGTTCCATGCACATCTCCTCGAGCATATCGGAAATCTCCAGTTCCTCCGGATCGGGGTGGATCTCATTTGCGTCGATTTTCGCAAGAAACAGCAGATCCGCGACGAGCCCTGCCATGCGCGTCGTCTCGCCCTGAATACTGTCGAGCCATTTCTCCTGACTTTCAATCGTCGCATCCGGATTCGCCATCACCGCCTCGGTATTGGTCGCAATGACCGTCAGCGGCGTCTTCAGTTCATGCGTTGCATCCGAGACAAAATCATTCTGCTGCTCCCATGCTTTCTCGATCGGCTTGCTCACCCATTTTGTCAGCACGGCGCAGACCGGTATCAGAAGAATTGCGCCGAGCAGCGTAAACAGAATCGAATTGCGCCGCAGTGTCTTTGCGAGCGTCTGCTCCTGTGAGCATTCCGCAATGACCGTCCACGCGCCGCCGTTCTGCAATACGGAAAGATAGCGGTACTGCATACCGTCCTGCTCGAGCTTTCCGATGCTCTGATCGCCGGTGAAGTCGATCTCCGCGGCAAGTGCGCTGAGCGTCTCGCGGCTGAGACTGAGATGCCGCTGCCGGATCTCATCCCCTGCAAGGCTGCCGTTCTCATCAAGGCGGAAGCTCGCCATTCCGCGCGAGCCGTCCGGCAGAGAATGCATCTCCGCCGCAAGCCGCAGCGCTTTCACCGTCTCGTCCGACGCCGACTGATACAGATAAAAGCTGACGCCTGTACAGATTGCTCCGAGCAGGATCAGCAGAAGAATCCAGCTAATGATAAAAAACCGGCTGCGCAGCTTCCGGTGCATACTGCCGCCCCCTTTTCTTTGATGTCATGCACATTTTTCACCACTCCGGCATAGAATCCAGAGAGGAACGGGAAAGATTGCCGTGTGAGGTCAGGATGCCGCCTTCCATAACATCCAGCAGACCGAATCCCGGAGGAAACTGGTCGCGCGGAAGTGCAGCGCTCCCGGGATTGAACAGCCGGATGCCCTCGACATTCCGGTCGATCCGCACATGCAGATGCCCGAACAGTACGATATCCGCGCCCTGATCCTTTGCAAGATTGATGAGATTCTGCTGAAAATCGCCGTGCATATATGTATGCCCGTGTACTGCGACCGCCTTATGCCCGTATGGCAGCGGAATCTCACGCATCAGCGGAATTTCGCGGCTGTGATCGCAGTTTCCGCGTACTTGCAGGATCCACGGCTTCAGCTCCGGATGCTCCGCAAGCAGGCGCTCGGTCTCGTATTCCCCGTCGCCGCAGTGTACGACCAGATCGGCATTCCGGTGTTCGAGCAGCACCTTCCGCAAGATATCATATCTGCCGTGTGTATCTGAAATCACCAGTATTTGCATGCAACTGTCCCCCGTTCTGTTTTGTTCCATTATAGCATAGAAATGAAACAGCGTCAATGATTTTTTGAAAGGAGATCCGTATGGACAGACCGAAAAATTCTCCGCAGCTTCAGGCAATGCTCAAGGTCGTCGGGGAGAAGCTCGGCATGCAGCCCGAGGAGCTGCGCCGTCAGCTTGAATCCGGAAAATTCGATCAGGCGCTTGCAGGCATGCAGCCGCAGGACGCCGCAAAATTCCGGCAGGCGCTCGCCAATCCGCAGAAGCTCAGCCAGATGCTCGGCAGCAAGCAGGCAAAGGCGCTCTACGAAAAGCTGACAAAAGGCACCTGATTCACCCTACTGCAAAGGAGGCGGCATATTTTGGATGATCTCACGCAAAAGCTGCAATCACTGCTCTCCGATCCGGAAAGCATGAAGCATCTTTCCGAGCTTGCCGCCATGATGCAGGCAGAGGATGCACCGGCTGAGCCTGCCGTATCGGATACCGGAGATACAAATCATGAAGCACCTGCCTCCGATGCGCCGCCCTTTGATTTTGCAAAGCTGCTCGCCGTCGGGCAGGCGCTTTCCGCCGTGCAGCAGGATGAGACCGCCGTGCTGATCCGCGCACTGAAACCGTATCTCTCCGAAGCCCGTGCAAAACGTGCGGATCAGGCGGCGCGGATGCTGCGGCTCTGGTCCGCTGCCGGAATTCTGCGTGAGAATGGTATGCTGAACGATCTGTTCGGCGGTGAATCCTGAAAGGAGGCGGCGCGTCATGTCAAACAGCGTCCCGATGTGGTGGATGCGCAGCAGCCGGTGCTGTCCGCAGCCCGAAAAGAAGCCCAAGCCTGAACCCCTGCCCGAGCTTCCGCCGGATCCGCCTCCTGTGCAGTCCCCAATGCAGTCTCCGCCGCAGGCTCAGCCGATCCGCGATGCCGTCAGCTCTTTGACGCAGCGAATCAAAAGCACCGATCCCGAGACCATGCTGCTGCTCGCGCTGCTCTGGCTTCTCTGGCAGGAACACGCCGACCGCAAGCTGCTCCTCGCCCTCGCCTACATTATATTGTAAATTAGAAATGAGAAGCGGGAAATTGCTGTGTCGTCTGCGGCGACGGTTTTATATCATATGCGTATGCAAAATCCGTCCGTGCAGTGCATTCATGTGTTTTGTTCAAGCTGCAAAAGCCGCGCCTTGAGAGACAGTCCGCCTGCATATCCGGTCAGGCTGCCGTCCGCGCCGCATACTCTGTGACACGGGACAACCAGCCAGAGCGGATTCTGCGCCATCGCCGCGCCGACGGCTCTTGCCGCATGCGGTCTGCCGATTGCTGCTGCGATTTCGCCGTAGCTGCGTGTTTCACCGTACGGAATCTGCATCACGGCGCGCCAGCATGCCTGCCGGAACGCTGTGCCGCCGATCACGACCGGGAATGAAAACGTGCGGCGTTCCCCTGCAAGATAGGCACGCACCTCATCCGCCGCCCTGTCCGAAAGCGCGGTCGGCTGATGCACGTATGCAGGCCGTGCCGCCGTGATCCGCAGCATACAAACCGCATTCTCCGTGCAGCCGATCCCGAGAAAGCCCGCTGCTGTCTCATAATATGCATACCGGATATCCGTATCCATCATACCCTCCGAAAAAAAAACAGGCACCTCCGATCCGCAGACCGGAAGTGCCGTTTCATTTACTGTGCGGACCACGCCATGAGGCGTTCCGGCTGAATATATCCGGAAACCCATGTGCCGTTGACCTTCGCCTGTACCGCGACCATATTCGCGCCGACCGGAAGCGCATTCTTCGGAACACTGAGGAATGTGCCAGCCGGAAGCGATGCCGAAACCGCCGCGCCGGTATTCGCAGAAGCATAGAGCGAAGCATTGCCGCTGCCGGTTACAACGCCGTAGGTCTCACCTGCCTGCGGTGCAAAGCCGTTGTTGTGCGTGCCTGCCTTGCCCCAGATCTCGTCGCTCTGCTGATTTGCCTTGATTTCGACATAATTGCCCCAGTTGCCTGCGGACATGCCGCGGCTTTCCAGCTCCTTTTCAAGCTGCTGCTCGAACTCCGTCGAAATCGTATAGACCGACTCCGCGTCAAAGGTGCTGTTATAGATCTCCGTACCGGAGCCGTTCATATTATCCGGACGGTTGCTGTGGATAATATGGTACTCCGCCTGCCAGCCGACGCCGACCTGATAATAGTGCAGTCTTGCCCAGACATTGTCGCAGGTTCTGCAATTATAATATCCGAGCACCTGATAGCTGTCGCCTGCGCTGGTATAATAGATATAGCGGTCGCCGGATTCATACTGATACAGACGGAAGTCAACGCCGGTCTGCCAAGAATGCTCATCGGTGCCGCCGGTGCCGCCGAGCCAGTTATAGAGGCTGTATCCGTCGGCAGAGGATGAAACACGATACGCCTGCGCGCCGTGCATCACGACCGTTGCCGGAGAGGCTGCGTTCGCGTCAATGAAATATGCGGCATTGCCCTGTGCCTGCGCGCCGAGATACAGCGCAAGCAGTTCATTATAGGGGAGCTGTGCCTCAGTCGGCGCGGTATCCGGTGTGACCTGCTGCGGCTCGGTATGCGTTGTACGCTCCGTGACAGCGGTTGTCTGATTGTTTTTCGTCTGCGTTCTGCCTGCGGCAGCCGTGGTATACTGCGCCTTCGTCGCCGTCGCCGGAATCTTGCTGAACTGTACGGACTGCGCCGTTACCACATGCTTGGGTGCCGTTGCATTTGTCAGCGTCGTTGTGCCGCTCACCGTGGTATCGGTCGAGCCGGTCGTGGAAGCCGTAGTCGTCGCCTCGGTAAATTCCGGCACCGCAGTCGGTGCGGTTTGCTCCGGATCATCCTCAGCACTGCTGAGTTCATAATATTCAAACGCAGAGCTCTGTTCATTCAGCTCCGCCCTCTGCCTGTACCGGTCCTTCATCAGCAGGACAGTCCATGTGATCAGCACAGCGCATACGAGCAGTATGACTGCCATGATGATCAGCTGCTTCATTTGTTTTTTCTGTTCTTCCTTCTTTTTTGCAGAGGCGCCCGGTTTTCCGTTCGGTGCGGATCCCTTTGCTCCAGCCATGATGCACAGACTCCTTTCTGAAAGATACTCCTACTTAATGCTATCATACCAGAAAACGCGAAAAAAAGAAAGTACCGCGCGCATTTTCTGTCAGAGTTCACAAAATACCGCTTCACAGCGTTAGAAATATAGTACTCTGCGCAGGCTTCCGCTCAAAAAAACGCGTCTGCACACCAGCTTTGGCGTGCAGACGCATCGGAAGGAGGCGGATTTCCGGATCACTTATCGCGGATTGCGTCGATCGGACGCTTGGATGCGATCCGGTGTACCGGCAGGAAGCTCGCAACAGCAGCAATCAGAATACTGATAATTGCCAGCAGCACGATCTGCCGGATTCCGAAGTGCAGAATGGTAATCAGGATGCCGAGATGCTTGCGCAGCACAAAATTGATCGTAAAGACTGCCGCTGCGCACAGGAGCGCCGAGATCACGAAATTGATCACTGCAATCACAAAGCTCTCGGAGAAGAAGATGCGGAATACATCCGCCGAGCGCGAACCGATCGCGCGGAGAATGCCGATCTCCTGCCGCTTGTAATGGATACTCGTCGTGATGAAGTTTGCCATGAGCAGTGCCGCAAAGACTGCAAAGAACACGCCGATCCAGAAGAACACCTTTGCCGCGCCCTTCAGGAACGAATTGACCGCATCCAGCTCATAGGTGACGGGGTGATTCAGCTCATAACGCACCGTCGCATCCTCATTCTCCGGATAGCAGAAGCGCACAAACTGTTCAACGGCTGCTCTGCCCTCAGGCATCGGTCCGACCGCGCTGTCATAGACACCGTCCGCATCGCTGACCAGAATATCCAGATACTTCTTCGCAACGACAATCGTATTTCTGTACTTGCTGTCCGGCTTGATGCAGCCGACAATCTTCACATCCGGCGTTTCTTCATTGACATAGTCACCGGATTCGGGATCGCGGTATCCGAGGTAGATCTTCCATTTGCCCTGAACGCCGGAAAACAGCGCCTTGAGCGAATCGGCCGTCATCTCCTCTTTTCCGTCACGCAGCTTTTCAAGCTCCGGCAGATCCTCGCCGTGAGAGCTCACCATGCTTCCGATTTCCAGCGAATCCAGCGAGATCACAACTTCATTGTCTGCAAGCTCGGTCTTTGCGCCGTCCAGCCAGACAACATCATCCGCAGGAATCAGATCCGCACTTGTCAGATATTCAGAAAAGCTGTAGCCGTACATTGTTTCGGCCTCGAGAGACATGGAAATCGAGCCTTCCATATGGTTATTGAAGACCTTTGCCTCTGCATCGACCATCTCCTGCACCTTGCCCGGGCCGACCATCGCAGCACCGGTCAGGCTGTAATTCGTCGCAATGTTGAATTCGCTCATCAGCATGTAATTGACAAGCTCATCCGCCGTGGTCTGCTGTTCGGGTTCTTCGAGCAGACGGTCATAGCGGCTCAGATCCAGATCGGTATCCACAACGCCGGTGATCGTATAGTCTGTATCCATCAGGCGGATCACCTTGCCGACCATTTCCAGCGGCGAGCCGACCTTTTGCAGCTTCGGCAGACTTTTTGCATTTTCATCTGCCGGTGCGCGGTAGCCTGCCTTGACAAAGGTATCACAGAGTGCCGCACTGACTGCAATCTCATCCTTTTTGCCGTCCGGCAGATTGCCGGCAATCAGCTTAAAGTGCATGCTGTCAAGCGTTTCCTGCGTGATCTCCGCAAAGCCGCAGAAGTGATCGAGATTCGTCGAATTGCCGCTCTTGGAGAATTCATACTCCGTATCATACTGGTTCATAAAGGAGTAATTCGCACCGCGCGAAAGGAAGAGTCCGGTCATGGGCAGTCCGGTATCGCTGCTGAGCTGCTCCATTTCCGCCGGTGAGATGCGCTGCCCGTAAGTAGACCACCAGCCGTTGATCAGACCGCTGCCCTGCCTGACAGAGCGGTTGACGGAAACATAATTCACATTGGTGTCGATCAGCGAATCGGTACATGCACGGATATGATTGTAGGAACCGAAGGTATCCACAAGCGCAAACAGCGTGAACGCCGTCACCGAGAGCAGAATCGTCATGATCAGGCGGAAACGCTTGTGCTTTAAGCTGCTGCATCCGATCTTGAAGGCGCTCTTCATCGGCAGCTTGGATTTGATCAGGTTGAAATCGGAGCCGTCCTGCACAGGGATTGCATCGGTATCGGTCGGCTTGAAGCGGTTTGACCTGCCCGGAAGCGTGACCGTTGCGCCCGTGCGGAGCTGATCGAGATAGGCGTTGATTTGCAGCCGGTCCTCCTCGGTCAGGTGATAATCCGGCGGAATCTCAATGCTCGCGGAGCGGAAGATCAGGGATTTTTCGGTATCCGGCGTCTCATCGCGGCTCGCCTCCACATCGCGGATCACCCTGCCGTCTGCCAGCTCAATGATGCGGTCGGCATACTGCTCGGCATATTCGCGGTCATGCGAAACAATGATGACGAGCTTATCCGCGGAGAGCTTTTTGAGCGTATCAAGAACCTGTCTGCCGGTATTGGAATCGAGTGCGCCGGTCGGCTCATCCGCCATGATGATCTCCGGATTCTTCACCAGTGCGCGCGCGATTGCGACACGCTGCTTCTGACCGCCGGAAAGCTCATTCGGCTTGCGGTCGCCGAAGCCGTCCAGATCAACCATTTTCAGGATGCGGTTGAGCTCCTCGTCGGTTGCGGTTTTGCCCTGAAGCTCAAGTGCGAGCGCGATATTCGCGCCGACCGTGAATTCCTCAAGCACATTGTATTCCTGAAAGATAAAGCCGACATAAGTATTGCGGTAGCTGTCAAAGCGCTGCTGCGTGAAATCCTTGGACGAAATGCCCTTGATGATGATTTCACCGTCATCATACTGATCCAGACCGCCGAGGAGATTCAGCATCGTCGATTTGCCGCTGCCGGATTTTCCGAGCAGAAAGACCATACCCTTTTCCGGAAAACGCAGCGAGATATGATCGACCGCCATAACCGGAACACCTTTTTTCGGCGTGTATGTCTTGCACAGGTTTTTTGTTTCTAACATTTGCATACATCCCTTTCTCTGTTTTGTGGTGCGTTTGATTCCCGTGTTACCATTATAGCAGATTCTTTATGAAGATACAACCGCCAAAACAATTAAGATTTCCTGAAATTTTCATACCGTCATCACGGAACGGGCATATCATTTTCACGCAGCGTGCATGATAGGCATGCTATCATAAGTACGCGGAAATCTACGCGCCCTGCGGCGGTTTCCGTCCGTTTCCGACAGAATTTACATTCATGAAGATTTTATGAAGCTGCTTGCTTTTCTGCATGTAATATGATAAAATAAATTCATGGATACGCTGAAACAATCCAAACGGCGTTCCCTGCCGCGCCGCGTCACAGAAAGCGCAGGGATTCCGCTGCTGAGCTGCGCCGTCACACTGGTACTGTTTCTGCTGCTGAATACACTGTACGGGATCTTCCCCTGCGGCACAAACAGCATTGTCTGGTGTGATATGGAACAGCAGGCAGTTCCGCTGCTGATGCAGCTCCGTGTTCTGCTGAAAAACGGCGAATCAATCTGGTTCTCACCGTTTGATGCAGGCGGCATGCATTTTTATTCTGTATTCTGCTTCTTCCTCTGCAATCCGTTCTCGCTGCTGGTTCTGCTGTCGGATATCCGGCCGGACCGGCTCGTGACACTGATTGTCGTGCTGAAGCTCGCACTCGCCGCCGGAACAGGAGCCTTCTGGTTCCGCCGCCGGATCCGCGGATGCAGTGCTGCAAATGCGGTGCTGCTGGGCGTGATGTACGGCTGCTCCGGATACGGACTGTTCTACTATCAAAACCTGATGTGGCTCGATGTCATGCTGCTGCTTCCGCTGCTGATGTTCTCCATGCGAAGGCTGCTCAAGCGTGCCGATCCGCTGCCGTTTCTGCTCTCGCTGACCGCGGTCATGCTGACATGCTTCTATATCAGCTATATGGTCGTGATCTTTGTTGTGCTTTATATGGCTGTCTCCGTCCGGACAACTGTGCCGGAGGGACGGCGCGGTGCGGTCTCGCTGCGGTTTCTGCTTGCGAGTCTCTGTGCCGGCGGTATCGCTTCCGTAGTGTGGCTGCCCTGTCTGATACAGGTGCGGCAGTCCGCGCGCGGCGTCAGCATACCGGAGGTGCTGCAAAAGGCGGAGCTCTTCCACCATCTGGGCGACAAGATCTGTCTGCTTGGCTGCACATGCATCGGGTTCAGTGCGCTGATCATGCTCTGGCAAAAGGATTCGCCGCGCATCTCCGCAAGAAGACGCGACCGCAGGATCTTTCTGCTGCTGGCTGCCGCTGCCGTGCTGGATCCGGTCAATATCATGTGGCACGGCGGAAGCTATCAGGCATTTCCGCTGCGTTGGGGTATGATCCCGATTCTGCTGATGCTGACGCTTGCCGGAAAGCAGCTCTCAGTACAGTATGAGCCGGAAAAGGCTGCAATATTTCCGAAGTCTGCTGCATGGGCGATGCTCTGCGGCAGTCTTGCTGCGGTCTGCATTTGCGGATTGCTCCTGCACTTCAAACAGAGCGCGCATATCTATTCCTATGTGGAAACGCTCTGGGTGAGTACGGATAACGTCCTGCGCCTGCTGATCCTGATGTTCCTGCTGACAACGGGCTATGCGTTTGCGATTCTGTTCCGGCAGAACGGCGTGATTTCCGCGCGCGGCTGTACGGGATTTCTCGCTGCACTGTTTCTATGTGAATTCACGTTTCAGTATGACTGCTATTTCGGGCATGCAGCAAACAGTGACACGCTCTATGCGCAGACCTGCGCCGCGGCTGAAGCAGTGCATCCGGCGGATCAGACCGCAAGGCTGCGTCTGACGCGGAAATACGCACACGCCAATATGCTCGGGGCAATGGGCTATCCGACGCTTGCACACTATACCTCCCTGACACGCGAAGACTTTTTGCAGGGCGTCAAGCGCTTCGGCTACAGCTCCTACTGGATGGAGGTTCCGTCCACCGGCGGCACCGTCCTCTCGGATGCATTCTGGAATGTGCAGTATCAGCTCGGCGTTCAGTCGGATTTTCCCTCGTGGACCGATCTCTGCTGGACAAACGGGCTCCTTTCGATCGCACAAAGCAGTATGACAATACCGGCATCACATTACACCGACCTGACACCGGAGGAGATCGCCGATCTGCCGCAGGGCAGCCGCATAGAAGTACAGAGAACGCTTCTGCGGCAGCTTTCCGCCGATCCGCAGATCCTGACAGAATATGAACCGACGTCTCTCAGCAATGTTACCCTGACAAAGAACGGCAGCGGCGAAACCGTCTGCACGCTGAACAATCCGGCAGCCGAAGGAGAAATCCGATATTCTCTGTTCATTCCGGAAAAACAGGCGCTTTATTTTGATCTCTATTCCCAGACCGGCACAGAGCTTGCAAACGACCGGAATGATGCGGTCGCGGTCCGCTGCAACGGACACACGCTGGAAGAAAGCTATCCGGAAAACAACGGAAACGGCTTTGTGCTGCTCGGTGAACCGGAGAAGGAATACTGCGTCGTCAGCATCCGCGTCAGTCACGATTTCACATGCGAGAGCTTTGGCGTTTTCGGCATATCCGCGGAGCCGCTTGCTGAGGCGCTCCGGCAGACAGAGGGAACTGCTCTGCAATATCAGAACGGCGTTTACACGGCAGATTTCGAGAGCGACCGTCCGCGCACGATGATCCTTGCTGCTGCATACGATGAAGGCTTTTCTGCCGACATCAACGGGGAATCGGCAGCGGTTTACCGCGTCAACGGCTGTCAGCTCGCCGTCCGGATCCCAAAGGGAAGCGGTACAGTTACGCTTCGCTACCGCACACCGGGACTCCGCGCCGCCTGTATCCTCAGCGGCATCTCAATTCTTGCGGCAGTGCTGCTTCTGCTGTTCCGCCGCAGAATACCGGAAGCTCTGAATAAATGCGCCGAACGGGGTGCGGGGCTGCTGCTTCAGACCGGATATCTCCTGGTTCTGTTCGCTGTTTACCTGCTGCCGGTCGGATTCTGGCTTTACGGTGCCGTCACCCGGTGATATCTTAAACAAACATGTGAAAATCACATGTTTTCTTGAAAATCCGACAGTCAAAAATGTTTCTTTTTACAGATTTTTTACGCGACTTTCACAGAAAATTCATATTCGGAGACTATAATGAAAATGTACCGATTTTCATGAAGCTATGTCGTTTTTTGGCTTGTCCGATCCCTGCGGACAAGAAGCGGCAGATTCTCTAAAAAACAAAGAAAATACGGAGAGGAAATTTTATGGACACGAAGGGTATCAGTAAACTTGATCTCAAACGCAGAAACCGCAAGCAGATCCTGCTGGCAATCCGGCAGTCGGGTATGCTCGCGCGCGTGGATATTGCTGCACAGCTCTCGCTGACGCGTGCTGCTGTCACGATCATCACCAATCAGATGATCGCGCAGAATATCCTTGAGGACATGAACAGTCCGGCAGCGGAAACCCCCGGCGAACCCAAGAAAAAAGGCAGAAAAAAGACCATGATCCGCATCAATCCCAGCTTCAAGCATGTGCTTGGTGCGGTCGTCAATGAGCGCGTGATCAGCGTCGGTCTTTCCGATATTACCGGCGCACCGATCGACAACCGTTCGCTCGAGATCACTGACGACTCCAAGACCGAGGAGCTCGTCACGTTCATCGTCACAAGCTGCCGCGAGCTGATGCAGAAGCATTCGCTCAGCAACAAGCAGATGCTCGGTCTCGGCGTCGGCATCGTTCCGGCACGCTGGGAGCTCTTCCGTGCAGAGGAGAAAAACGGCAAGGTCTCCTTTGCTAAGCTCTGCTATCTGCTTGAAATGGAGCTGAGCATGCCCGTTCTCGCTGAGAGCGCAATCAGCCTTTATGCACTCGCCGGCATCGACTATGCCGATCCGGATACCTCGAATCAGATTCTGATCTATTCCGGTCAGAAATTCGAGTATTCGATCGTACTCGGAAATGAGCTGATCGGCGGCTTCCAGAGAGATACTTCCGTCATCGACCGCATGATCATCGTACCGGGCGGCGCTTCCTGCGAAGGCTATCCGGACGGTTCTGTCCATGCGGAGCTGACACGCGCTGCGCTGCTCGCAAAGATCGCCGCCGAAACCGGTCAGACCATGACAATGGATGAGGTCAATGCGGAATATGAGGCAAACAATCCGGTTATCACAAAGATCTATGAGCAGACCGTTTCCGATCTTGCAAGACTGATCTACAACCTCTGCATCGGAAGCAATGTATTCTGCGCAACCTTGCAGTGCTTCCGCATCTCGGAGAAAACGCATCAGAAGCTCCAGGATGAGCTTAACCGGCTCACCGGCGAAGAAAATCAGATCAAGGCCCGGTTCAGCGTCGTAGATCATACCGATGCCTATCGTGCAGGTTGCACGCTCGCAATCGAAAGACTCTTCTTCGAGACAGGCGGCATGCTGCCCGGCGAAACCAACGTCTAACCTCTCATATATAATAAGCGGGAATGTCAGCCGCCGGTTCTTTTGCAGCCGGCGGCTGACTGCTTTCCATATGAAAAACGGGAACCGTATGCGGCTCCCGTTTTCATTTTATTCCATTTGTCTGCCGAGGAACTGTGCAGCCGCCGAAATCAGCGAACGCTGCAAATCACTCGGAACGGTTTTGGCATCCGGCTCGGGTGCATCAAGAAATGCAACCGCTCCCGTAACATCGCCTGCTGTCAGGATCGGCAGTGCCGCAAAAGCCGTGCGCTGCAAATCTGCCGCCGGCCGCAGATGCGTACTGTCATGCTCTGCTGCATAGTATGCACGGCGGCTTTCCATCAGCGCTTCAAGCTCCTGTGAAACACGCCGCTCCGTGAATTCCTTTTTCTGCGTTCCCGATACCGCCACAACATGATCACGGTCAAATACCAGTACGCCGCAGCCTGCCAGCCGCTGCATGATCTCTGCGACCTGTGCCGCATTCTCGCTCATCTCGCCAAGCGCTGAATACTTCCGGAATACAACCTCCCCTTCTGCACTCGTGTATATCTCGAGGGGGTCGCCCTCCCGGATTCTCATTGTTCGCCTGATCTCTTTGGGTATGACAACGCGCCCGAGGTCGTCGATCCTTCTCACAATACCGGTTGCTTTCATCTTGTGCCTCCTGTTTATGGTTTCGCTATTTTGGATAGCTTCGCTTTTTCAAAGCTGCCGATATTGTTTGCCGAAAGTGAAATAATATGCGCAGGCAATCAAATACTGACCATATTCCGATAAGCAGAAGGCGTGATTCCCTCCGTTTGCCGGAATAGTTTGGTAAAATAGGAGGGATTCTCAAAACCGCAGGCTTCCGCAACAGACTCTACCGAGAGATACGAACGGTTCAGCATGGCTTTGGCTTTCTGAATCCGGAGCCGATTGAGATATGCAATCGGCCGCGCATGAAAATACTGACTGAACAGCCTGCACAGATAGCCTTCCGAAAGATCAGCCGCGTGTGCAAGGTCAGAAAGCGTGATCTGTTCGGCGTAGTGCGCTTCCATATAATCGGCGGCACGCGCAACAGCCTGTGCACCGGAATGGCGCTCCGCTGCATCAAAGCGCAGTGCATGGTAAAGCTCGATCATCAGCGCATACATCTCACCGGAGGCAATTCCTGCGCCGCGCAGCTTATCATGTTCCAATGCTTCGTAAATACTGCGCATCCGGCGCTGCACACTCTGCATCGGGGCATTCCGTATAACGGCTGCCTCTGTAAATCCGAACCGCGGCAGCAGATCTTCTATGCCGTAGCCGTCCGCGATCACCCACCATGAACGCCATGTTCCGGATGAACACCGATAGCTGTGCGGCACATTCATCGGAAGATACATGACATCGCCTGCCGAAAGCGGATATTCCACACCGTTTACCGAAAGGATACCGCTTCCTTCAGAGATCAGGATAAACTGCGGACGGTAAAAGCCTTCCGGGCGATACATGTCTGTCTCAGCAAAATCAATGCCGATACCGCGCACATAATACGGAATCACAGTGTCCTCCTGACAAGGCTGATAATTGATATGTTCCATAGTCCCCCTCCATGTCAAAATCGTGATAGTATCATAATATCATTTCTTTACATTCCTGTCAAGCCCTGATATAATGGAAATAGAGCAGCAATTACGGATACTGCCAAAACATTAGGGGGAATGAAAATGAAACGATGGAAAGCTGGACTGTGTGCATGTGTCATGATTCTGTCTTCGGCTGCGGCTGTATTTCCCGCAACCGCACTCACAAAAGCAGAAAATGTGCAGAATCTGCTTAATTTTCTGACGTGCCGAGGCGATCTGTCTGCGGATGAGGCATTACAGTATGACTGCAACGGAGACGGTAAACTGAATGCAGTTGATCTGACACTGATGAAGCGTGATTTCCTGTCGCCGCATCAGCCGGAACAGAATGCATCACCGCGCGTCAAAATTGAGGGAACAAAATTCACGGTCAACGGGCAGGAGCTCTGGATCAACGGATGCAACACGCCATGGCAAAATTGGAACGATTTTGTCGGGCGCATGGACGAGGGATTCTGGGACAGAGAACTTGCAAGGCTTGCATCCGACAACATCAACTGCACGCGCATCTGGATCAACTGCAACGGAGAGGGCGTTGTGCAGCTGGATGACAGCGGTGCAATCCGCGGCGTCAATTCTGCACACTGGAGCGATCTTGACAAGCTGTTTGCGCTCGCGGAAAAGCATCATGTCTATCTAATGCCGACTCTGCTCTCTTTCGATCATTTCAAGAGCGAAAATGAGGGCGGCACACGCTGGCAGAAGATGATCTCCGACAAAGCAAATTCCGATCAGTTTGCGGAAAAGTACGTGAGGGAATTTGCAAAACGCTATGACAAATGCGATTACATCCTCGGTGTCGATCTGATGAATGAGCCGGACTGGGTAAATGAAACGCCGGAATGCAGCAAAATCGGCTGGGATCATCTCTCATATTTCTTCGGCAAGTGCGCGGCTGAGATTCACGAAAACAGCAGCCTGTATGTCACGGTCGGCATCGGTGTCATCAAGTATAACTCGGACAAATATGAGGGCAACAAAGTATCCGACCAATACTTGCAGCAGCTGACCGGAAACAAAGATGCTTATCTGGATTTCTACAGCACGCATTATTACAACTGGCAGAAGGAATGGTTCGGATACTGCTGGGATAAATCACCGGAAGCATTCGGTCTGGACGGCACAAAACCTGCGGTCATCGGTGAAACACATAATGATGATGCCGCTGACATCGGCAAAAGTCTCTCTGAAAAATATCGTGCGGTCTATGATAACGGCTGGAACGGCATTATGGTCTGGATGCAGTCGGGCAATACCGATCCGGTCTGGTACCGCTATGATCTGACCAAAGAAGCTGCCAATTCTATCGCGTCCTATATTCCGGACAAGATTCATCCCGATACAGCAGCAAACGCAGAGCAGCCGCAGCAATCAGCCAATCCGGAGAAGCAGGATCAGCAGCCGGAACAGCCGCAGAAGCAGGAAGAATCGAAGCGCACCTCCTATCCGGACAACGGATTCCAGTGGGTAAATCAGGATTATCTGAACAACCAGTGGGCGCCGTGGGGAAAGGTCGAGCGGTTCACCTATCAGACGCGCGACCACTCCTCGAACAATCAGAAAACCTACTACAAAAGCGCGCTGGTCTATCTGCCGGCTGACTATGACAGCAGCAAAAAGTATAATGTGCTGTATCTGATGCACGGCGGCAGTGATTCGCCGGAATGGTTCTTTGGCGGCGAAGGAAAATCCAGTCAGATCACGCGGATGCTCGACAGCATGACCGCTGCCGGAGATATTGCTCCGACAATCGTCTGTGCAGTCTCCTACTACACCGAATACCGCTCTGACGATACCGGAAACTGCCTCAACTTCTGGCGTGAACTGATGAACGATGTCATACCGGAATTTGAGAAGAAGTACAGCACCTACGCAAACGGCAACACATCCTCTGAGAGCCTCGCAGCATCCAGAATGCACCGCGCATTCGGCGGCTTCTCCATGGGCTCTGTGACTACATGGGCAGTCTTTGAACACTGCCTGAACGAGATCGCATATTATATGCCGATCAGCGGCGACTGCTGGGCACTCGGCGGCACCGCAGGCGGCTCGCAGGCAGACGGAACTGCATGGCATCTCGCAGAAGCGGTCCGGAATCAAGGCAAATCTGCAAAGGATTTCTACATCTACTCCGGATGCGGAGAGTGGGACATTGCCCAGCCGAATCTCACACCGCAGATTCAGGCAATGGCAAAGCACGGTGATCCGTTCATCTGGTGCGACAACTTCGCAAACGGCAATCTCTATCAATGCCAGAACCCAGGTGGCGGACATGATGTCAACACCGTGACGGCAGTCATGTTCAACGCGCTGCCGAAACTCTTTGGGTGATCCCCCCTACGGCATGAGAAATCCTGCTTCATGCAGGCGGGGCTTCTCATGCTTTTTCTTTTCGACACCAACAGCGTTCTGACAGAGAATGAGAAATAAATCATTATTTTGCTTCAATCGGTGATTGCAGTACGGCTGACGATCGGATATAATCTGAATAATAAAATGGAGCATGCCGCTGATCAATCGCTGGTGGAGTGGTTCTGTACAGGGATTGCCGCAGTCCCCTTCCTGCGAAGATCTCCGTGCAGCGCACACAATATATTTTGGTAGAATCGAAATGAAAAACAAACAGAAATATCTGGCAGTTTTCGCCGCAGCAGGAATCATCCTGAACAGCGACGGCGTTTTCCAATGCACAGAACGGCAAAGAAATGTGGGGCTGCGGCATACAGCAGCGAAATCCTTCCACGCTGCTTGAGTATATTTATAATGCATCAACCGGCAAAATCCCTGACAAAAAGCGCGGAACCGGTGCGGTGGTATGTATATGCCCTCAGCCGGGTGTCCTGAGAGAGAATATCCTTGCGATACCGGTTTGGTATCTGTGAACTGAATATGCCAAGCAAACCGCCGACTGACTACCAATCAGACGGCGGTTTACTTTATCTGTTCACTTCCCGATGTACCGTTCCTTCGCCGCTTCCAGCCCAATACAGAACACCATATCCTGTGTCAATGTTTTCAGCGAGGGGTCGCCCTCCCGGATTCTCATTGTTCGCCTGATCTCTTTGGGTATGACAACGCGCCCGAGGTCGTCGATCCTTCTCACAATACCGGTTGCTTTCATTTCGCTGTATTCTCCTTTTTATGATATTTGCAGTATACTGCCGCTGGTAGTGTTTGCAGGTTCAGGCGAATTATGCGAAGCCGTCTTAGTACAAAGCCCCATCACTGACCGCGGAACTCATGGATGCTTTCAGTCAATTCCCCTGCAAGCAACTCATCCTCGATTCGCAGCACACAATCATCCCCGATATTTCCGAACAGTTCGCCGCTGGCATACCAGACTGTTTTCCTGTCGATCACAACAAAACTGCTTGGGATTTTGTTTTTTATGTGATGTTCAACACCATGTGCCACCAGCATCTGACGCATTTTCTCTGCATAAATATTATCGGCTTTCTTCGTTATAATGACCACTTTTGCACCGTTCATTCTGCATTGATCGGCTGCGTGAATCAGCATACTGAGTTTTCCGGAGATGAAATATGCCCCTGCTGCAATGACTGTTTTCTTCGCAGCGGCAATTTCTCTGAACAGATCATTTTCGTAATGTTCCGTGTAAATGGTCTGGAATCCGTCCTGATGAATCAGTTCAGGTGCATAGCCGAGCTTCGCATAACCGCGCAGCCGCTTCTTATACATATTTTCAAGCATATGCACATGGATATCCGCGTAATCATAGATCATCACGCTGCTTTTGCCCGGATAATCACGGTGCAGCCGACCGACATACTGTGACAGTGTTCCGCTCCATGAAATCGGCATTGCAAGGAACAGCGTATCCAGACGCGGCTCGTCAAAACCCTCACCGGCGTATTTGCCTGTTGCAAGAATGATCATAGATTCTGTTTTGGAAATGGCGCGTACCAGTTCAAGTTGTTCCCGTTTTGTCTTTGCTGTACCCTGACCGCTCAGCACAATCACATGATCTGCTGTACCGGTCAGCATTTCTGCAAGCCGCCGGATATGCGTCATGCGTTCTGATATAATGATCGGCGTTCTGCCGCTCTGGACGGCTGTTATTACATCATTGACAATTAGAGTATTACGGTATTTGCTTTCTGTAATTTGCTTGTATACTTCCGTAATTGTTGGCTTATCGTCAGATATGTCCGTGCGGAATTTAGTAAAACGCGGCACCAGAATATGTAAAAATCCGTGCTTCGTCGCATAATCCTTCGCATCGGCAGAATACCGGATCGCGCCGCACTGCATGAAGATAACCGGCTGATGCCCGTCGGAGCGTTTCGGCGTCGCAGTCAGCCCGTAAACATATTTCGCGTGTGCCGCTTTCAAGACAGATTCAAAGCTTTCTGCGGAAACATGATGACATTCGTCAACAATGATCATCCCGTAGTCATTAACAAGTGGCTTCACTTCATGATCTGTGATCAGCGACTGCATGATCGCAATATCAACAATGCCGGACAGCATATTCTTTGAACCGCCGAGCTGCCCGACCAGAGAACATTGCTTCTTTCTTCCACGTTTGACCGGCTGCTCCGGTAATTTCGCATTGATAAAGAGAAACTGCTCCAGTGCCTTTTTCCATTGCTGCAAAAGTGCCTGCGTATGTACCAGAATCAGTGTGTTGACTTTTCGCTCAGCAATCAGTCCGATTGCTGCGACGGTTTTGCCGAATGCGGTTGTTGCTGCCAATACACCGGTATCATATTGCAAAAGTGTCTGCACCGCCTCAAGCTGATCAGGGCGCAGTTCGCCCTGAAACTGCACATCAATCGGTTTGCCGCTGACGCGCTGATCGTCAATCTCAGGCTTGCAGCCGTATTCAAACAAAAATGCGGTTAAACTATCCTGACAACCGCGCGACAGCATCAGATATTTCTCATCTTCGCTTGAAAGATTGATGATACGCGGTTTTCCGTAGGTTGTCATTCGCATAGCCTGCGCCTTGTAGAAATCCGGATTTTTGAAGCAGGCAAGGCGCTTCATTTTATTCAGCACATTCTGCGACAGCCCGCTTTTCGGGATATACTGCATATTTGCAAGCACAATTTGAAGTGTTTTCGGCAGTACATAATTCTCATCATGCGGAATCAGTTTCCACGGTTCATCCGTCTGTTCCGGTTCCTCATGGTATAATTCGCCCAATTCGGACTGATCACAGAGCTTCTCGATCGCCGCTTCTACATCTGATTCGCACATCTTCTGAATACCTGACAAAAAAGCCCATTGGTCATGATACGGCATACAGGATTCATCGACAAAAACGGAATTTCCGCGCTTCACAGCCTGCTTTTGCAGCGGCAGCGCAATCAGATTGCCGAAGCCGCCGACGGGCATGGTATCCTGATTCGGGAACATTCGGTCATAGGAATCAAATCTGATTTCGTGGCGCTGCTTCATTGCCTCTGTCAGCAATCCGCTGCCCAGTTTTCGAGCTTTTGCAGCAGGAATCGGCATATCAAAGAATACCCACAGATGTCCGCCTTCTCCGGAACGTGAGCGCTCAACTGCACATGAAATGCCGTAATCTTTGCAAACCGTCCTGACCGCAGAAATATCCTTCTGCCATTCGCCGTCATCAAAATCAATCGCAAGGAAACAGGTCGTTTCGTCCAACAGCATCGGATAAATCCCGATTACATCACGACAAAGCGCGTCCTTTCCGCTCAGGTGCCTGAAAACTGCATCATCAGTCAGCGGCGCAAACCGACGATATTTGCATTTCGGACATTTGGTCTTCTGCATATCGCAGATGCCGGGTTTCCATTTGTTCTCGCAGACCGGCGTATATCCGTGCTTTCCGTTTTTCGGATTCTCATACCGCAATGCATACACATCTTCACGGCCGTGAAACAGCGATCGGTATAATGCGATCTTCTCCTGCGGTGTACTTCTCCATGTGACCTGCGGCGTTTTCCCATGATTCTGCATGGCATCTTCAAACATGTTCAGCCACTCTGCGAGTTTCAGTACATCGCCGATTGCCTTTTCATCATCAGCAGCAGACAGCCGGTCTGTATTTCTGCTGCAAACAAACGGATAGATCTCTTTGATGCCGATACTCTGAAAAATCAGACGGGCTGTATCATAAGCACGCTCCGCACCGCCACTGCCGCCCTGTGCTAAAATGACAGCACCGCGTTTTGCATTAACCGGCAGCGTTTCATGCCGGAATATCAAAGCTGAGCTGTATATCTGAAACCGACTTGCGACTTTCAGCAACCCGGATGACAATTCTGCATAATGCACTGGCGATGCAATGATAACATGATCGCATTCTGAAAGATACGCATAGATATCCTGCATCTCATCCTTAATCGGACAGGATAGCTTCTCTCGGCAGCAGCGGCAGTCGATACATGGTGCAATATCCGCAGTATAGCAATCAATGATTTTGTACTCACCTTGCAGACGGTACAACAGCTTGTTTATCAGGAAAGCAGTATCACCGCCTTTTCGCGGAGAGCCGTTCAGGATCAGTGTTTTCATGGAATCACCTCTGCAACATTTCTGCTATTATTGTATCATATCACCTGTAAAAAGACAAGTGAATCGAAAAGATCTCCAAAATCCGCCCTATTTTCGCCATTTTTCTCCGCAAATCCACTTGACTTTTTCTTTTACTCGTGCTATAATCAAGACAAGAGCTCAATTTTCCATTGTTTTGAGCATATAATATTACAAATCACAATGTATTGTGCAGTAATGCGCATTGATTAAGCTTTATTGATAGAGGAGTGATACTACGTTTCAGCCTGTTTTATCCAAGTTATATTACTCTGATACAGATATGTATGAGAAAGAATACACTAGGCGTTGGAATGAGGAAAATGCAATTCATATTGATATAAATATAGGCTCAAATCCTGCATTTGTCTATCCAGATTATCGAATGTATGAAAAAATCGTTGCAATTCTTAGGGTGGATACAAATATTCGTATGTTATGCGTCAACTTGCCGGGCATTGCGATTCACCATTATACAGAGCGTTGCTTGATTGGAGAAATACTCCAGAGCAATAATATTGAAGGCGTTGTAAGCACAAGAAAGGAACTGTCAGAAATTCTTCAGGAAGTAAAAAAGAAAAAAAAGCCGCGTAATCTTATGGGAATCGTAAGCCAATATGTTATGCTGACAAACAATAGCAGAATAAATATTTCATCGTGTCAGGATATCCGCGACTTATATAATAAACTGTTTTCGTATGATATCGAAAAGAATGATAAGGATGATCTTCCAGACGGAAAGATTTTCCGTGCAGGACCCGTTAGCATCATTTCAGAAACACAAAAAGAGATTCATAAAGGAACGTATCCCGAAACCAAAATTATTTCATCAATGGAGCAAGTTCTTTTGTTTTTAGAAACAAGCAAAGCAGATCCATTAATTAAAATTGCTGCATTTCATTATTTGTTCGGATATATTCACCCGTTCTATGATGGAAACGGAAGAACTAGCCGTTTTATCAGCAGCGCATTGTTGATGAATGAGTTAAATAGTCTAATTGGATTCCGCATTTCTTATACAATCAAGGAGAACTTATCAAAATATTATAAAGCTTTCAAGATTTGCAATGATCCGAAAAACAAAGGTGATATTTCGCCTTTTGTCCATTTCTTTCTTGATATCATCCTGGAATCAGAAAACAACCTATATTCCGCACTGAAAGATCGTCAGGAAAAACTTGAGTACTACGACAGAATCATCGACAGATTTACAGAGGAAATAGATTCAAGCACTATTTTCCTATATAGACTCTTAACAAAAGCAGCACTGTTTTCAAATTATGGCATTTCGATGCATGAGTTAGAAAACAATATGAAAGAGTCACCCAATACGATCAGAAAAAGACTGCGTCAAATTCCGGGAAAAGCGCTGATCAGGAAAATTGTGGGCAGAACAAACTACTACTCGCTGGATTTGGACGAAATAGAAAACCTTAATTTGGGAACATTATAAATAAAAAGAGAAACCGCCGCCTGCACAACGCAGACGGCGGTTTCTCTGTATTCATTTCCCGATGTACCGCTCCGCAGCCGATTCCACACTCATGCAGA
>JAGKVC010000002.1 GCA_021152595.1 Clostridia bacterium | reverse complement strand
CGGAGTCCCCATTACAAATGCATCGCAGATACCTATAAAAGTTGCTGCTGCCGTGGAAAAATCCGGCGAAAATCTTGCATTTTCTGTCAAAATGTGTTATAATATATAGGATTGTAATTTTTTCGGAAAGGAGTGGTATCTTGAACAGGATCCTGCGCCGCCTCGGTGCGGTGCTGACAGCCGTCGTGCTGTTCACAGTCATGCTGACCGGAACGCTTCAGGATAGCGCTCCGCCTGCGAAAGCCGCAGCCGAAATCTTCGGCATTGATATCTCCAAATATCAGGAGGAAATCGACTGGGAGGAGCTTGCGAAAAGCGACGTCAAATTCGTCATCATCCGCTGCTGCAAGGTCATCCGCGCCTATGACGACTGGGAGGTCGATGCGACCTTCGAGACGAATTATGCAGCCGCGAAAAAAGCCGGCATTGCCGTCGGCTGCTATATGTTCACCGATGCCGCAAGCACTGAGGAATTCGAGGAGGATGTCTCCTATATGCTGAGCTTCCTCAAGGATAAATCCTTCGAGTTTCCGGTCTTTCTCGATATGGAATCCGCCTCGCGGCAGGAGCATCTCTCTCTGGATGTCTTCATGCCGGCGCTGCTGACCGGTCTCGAAATGATCGAGGATGCCGGACACACCGCAGGCGTCTATTCCAGCTCGGCATTCTTCAATGAGTGTATCGACCGCAAGCAGCTTCAGGATGGCGGATATCCGATCTGGGAAGCAAATTATTTCAACTCGGTCAACGGACTTTCCAGCCCTGCCGGACACGATCTTTCCGGCGAGGCGACGATCTGGCAGTATTCCGGATGCGGAAACGCCCCCGGCATCCGCACAACCGTTGACTGCAACATCTGCTATACATACAGCTTCTTCAATCACTCCGCCGCGATCGTCAATTCGGTTCTGCCGAGCGGGACGCTGAAATCCGGCTCGAATTTCACAATCGCCGGAACGATCAGCTCCGATTCGGTTCTCCGCATGATCACCGGCGCGATCTATGACCTCAACCGGCCGGGTGAGCCGGTGCAGACCGTCACGGTCTATCCGCATGCGCGTGATTATAAGCTGACCGGATTTTTCACGAAAAAGCTGATCTTCTCGACATTGCCGGACGGTGAATACGAGCTGCGCATCACGGCGGTTGACGCTTCGGATACGGCATTTGATGTCACTGATTCGCAATTCTCGATCAGCAGCCACGGCGAGGATCCTGCGATGCAGGCTGCCGATGCGCAGGACAGCAGCGATCCTGACGGAAAAGACAAGGACAAAAAACACAAGGATGCATCCGCCGATGCCGAAAGCCGGAATCCGCGCGGACATCTCGGGACACGCTTCAGCATCTGGACGCTCAAGCATTTCTCCCTGCGGAAGATCTGCGGCACGGCGACCAGAATCGGACAGAAGCTCAAGCTCGAGCGCACGCCGCTCTATCGCATGGTCTCAAAAACATTCTATATGCTGGAAATCGGTTATCAGTCCGCGCTGATCCGTCTCCAGATTGAAAAGACAAAATCTGCCAATGGATAAAGCAAAGCCGCCAAATCTGCGTGATCTGGCGGCTTTTTTGTATTCTGTTATATGAATCACCGGAAGCGGCGCTGGGATTCATCGTAGCGGAAACCGGCAGCTTTCAGCTTCTCAGTCAGTGCGGTCTCGTCCAGCTCGTTCTCCGCGCAGAATTCCGCGAGCGTCATGCCCGTATCGCGGAGCTGCGTATTCAGATAACTGAACAGGATAAATACATCATTCGGCAGCTGCAACTTCAATCCCCTCCCAGTCTGTTTCCTCCGGCGGAACGCGCAGATCCTGCGGCATCGCTTCCAGCACAAGCGGATCAATCACAACAGCCTGCTTCCCGAGCGCTTCATAAGCCGTTTCGACCGCCTGCTTGTTATATGTCGTGATGTCCTTCTCCGACATCGAATCGCAGAAATAATACCAGTCGTCATCATAGCCGATCAGCACGAGCGCATGCTCCGGATTGATGAATTCATACATCTTGCCGTTCGGCAGCTTCCAGTGGAATTCGCTGACATACGGGCGCTGCATATAGATCGAGCCCCAGAAAATCACCGGCTGACCTCTGTCAATATATTCCGTACAGAGATCCTCGACCGAAAGCCCGTCCAGCGGAATGGCAAGTCCGTCCGCGAATTTGTTGATTGCCTTTTCGATCGCCGTATTGAAGCAGCCGAAGCCGCCTGCATCGCGCGGATCTCCGATGAAATACTCCCACGGGCTTGCACCGTGCAGCTCGCCGTCTTTGCCGAGATCGGGATAATTTGCTTTCGGCAGATATTTGTCAATAAATGTATCAATATCAATATCCACGCCGTAGTATTGCAGCACCGAGACCGACGCCAGCGATTCGCATGCCGTCAGATATTTGGTGAACTGCGTGTAATGCGGCACACCCTCGATCACAACACCGTTTCTGCCGTTGTAATTGCCGATTGCGCGCTCCTGCCATACCGGACTCAGCGTGACAGTGGTCGTCGTGGTCGATTCGGTTGTCGTCGAAAGAATACTCTGTACGACATTTTCAGGCAGCAGTGCCTCATCCTCCTCGGGCGGACTGATTGCCACACCGCAGCTGCAAAGAAGCAGCACAGTCAACGGTGCAAGGATCAGCACAAGCAGATCCCGCAGCCGCAAACGATTTTCCAAAACCATCTCTCCTCGTTCCAATTTCATCTTTTGTCCCCGTTATTATACACGAAATCGCAAAATTTGTCAAACAAAAAACATTAGAATATACCGTCTCCCCGAAAACGGCGCCATGCGTTCCCGATTTTGTAGCAATTTGCCTGAATCTGCATAAACTAAAGCAAACGGCACAGCCGCAAGAATCGGGAGGTCTATATGCAGAGAACATACTTTTTAGGCGGTACATCGCCTGCCGGATTTTCGACATCCTTCTGGACGGATCACAGCGGATATTACGGGTACTATCTCAAAGGCGGACCGGGCACGGGCAAATCCACGCTGCTGAAAAAAATCGCCGCTGCCTTCGCAGAAGAGCAGGTCTCCTGCTGGCACTGCGCCTCGGATCCGCATTCGCTCGATGCTGTCGTGCTGGAGGATCGCCGGATCTTCCTCGCGGATGCAACCGCGCCCCATGAGGCAAGTACGCCGCTGCCCTTTGTCACCGGAGAGACGACCGATCTTGCCGCCGGTCTTTCGCCGGAGCCGCTGCGCGGACACAGCGCGGAGATTCTGCGGCTCTATCGGGAGAATCAGGCGGCGCATATGCAGGCGCGCAAGGGCATTGCAGGCATTTCTGAGCTGGAAGCGATCCTCAGCGAAATCGGCAGAGAAGCGCTCCATACAGAAAAGCTGCGCGGATTTGCAGCAAGGCTCGGCAAGCGCCTGATCCCGAAATGCGCCGGTCAGCAGGGTTTCATCCATCACCGGCAGAGCATGGCGCTGACACCTGCCGGAAGAGTGCGGTATCTGCCGGAGGGCTTTGATCTGATCCTCGTGCAGGATCCGATGCGGATCGCTTCTGCGGTGCTGCTGCGGTCGCTCGGGGAATATGCCGCGGAAGCCGGTGCGGTCTGCGAGGTGACAGCAGAGCTGACAAGACCGGATCAGCCGCCCGTCATGCTGATTCTGCCGCAGCACAGGCTGATGCTTGCCGCCGTGACGGATACAAAACAGGCGGATCTGCCGGTGCCGGTTTCGACCGTCCGGATGCAGCGGTTTTATGACGCAGAGCTGCTCCGGAAGCATCGCTCGCTGATCCGTTTTTGCAGCAGGACGGCGGCGCTGACAGAACAGCGTGTGATCGGGCTGCTTGCGGATGCACTGCGGATTCATGACGCGCTGGAAGCATATTATATCGGGGCGATTGATACCGGATTTCTGGACAGCACAGCGGCACGGCTGACAGATGCGATCCGGAACCGCAGCAGTGCGCTCTGATCATACAGACGCAATCGGGCGCGTTTTGTTCCCGTGCGCTGTCAGTATTCTCTGAAACACAGATCGCATGAAAACCGCCGGATCCTCGCTGCTGCGCTGATCCGGCGGCTTCTGTATCTGTTATTTGATGAGCTGTGTCCATACTGTCGGCTTATTCGCCAGTACAGTGCGAACGTAATATTGCAGAATTAACTGCGCATCATCAGCCGAAACCCTGCCGTCATTGTTGATATCCGCTCTCTGCATCTGCTTTTCTGTCAGTCCGGTTTCGTGGCCGGACAGGGATTTCACATATGCATTGAGCGTGCGCTGCGCATCCTCGAGGCTGATATCGCCGCTTTCGTCCACATCCCCGAGTGTATTGTAATTTCTGCCGGAAACTGCGTCAAGCCGGATCGTGCCGAGCATTCCCTGATCCTCCGAGAACAAATCAACCGTGACGCTACCGTCCTCATTCACTCTTGTCACTGCATCCGATGGCGTAAAGCCGGTTTCCGCTTCCAGCGCATCGGAAGCGATCCGGATCAGCTCCGCACGGCTGAGCGAACCCTCGGGAAGCTGCGGCGGCTGACGCAGATCGCCTGCTTCGCCCATACTATCGTTCACAAGAAGTGTCAGCGGATCAATCTCCAGCTCATAATACAAATATCTGACGGCAAACTCCATCAAACACATGCCGCTGCTGTTGCAGCCCTTAAATACAATCTGCTCCGGATCCGGCACGGATCCCAAAACCGCGGCGGCATATTCCGTACCGAGCGCTTTCATCTCATCCTTTGGCAGAAGCTGCGCAATCACATCCGGATCGGTTGTCATCGGTTCAAATGTAATCAGGCTGTAGGAATCTGTGGAAAGCAATCCGTCCTTTTTCTGGATGAAAAAGCTGCCATCCTCGCCAGCCTTGCAGACCTTGCCGGTCATCGCAAACATATCCCATTGCATTTGAATGTTGCTCTCAGCATCTATTGTATAACGGAAGGGAATATCACGTGACCAGCCGGTATGCTCGTTTTCGTCGGCGTTATACAGTATCATGCCGGTTTCGCCGTCCGGATCAAACAGGAACACGCATTCGTTCTCCGGTGAATGATAGAGTCCCGGCTTGATCTCCGTCAGCAAAACGTCAAAGAGGACAACAGAATGCTGCCGCGTTTCCGTAATAACAGGCGCATCCGCTGTCCGCTGCTGAAGAACCGCCGTGCCGTGTCCGTTTTGCAGACTGACCGAATTATATGTGTCAACGATCTCGATCGTCCTTCCGTCCGCCTCGATTTCATAAAATACTTTCGCGGTCAAAATGGAAACGCCCCCTATAAACCCGAGCTCAACACGCTGCGGCTCCCAGCCGGTAAAAGCAGCCGAATCCGCCTTGATTGCTTCCAGTATCTCATTGACCGGATGGAACGCTTTCATGTCGCTGATCCAGTAATTATTGTCGGGTGAGAGGATGAATTCCCCGCCGCTTTCGTTGTCCCTGAGTTGATAGCTGTTTTCATACTCCGACGTGACGGTAAAGGATTTTGTTTCGCTCCCGCTGCTGAGCGTGAGCTGATTGAGCCTAGCGCTGTAGCTGTATGAAGTAACTGAACCGTCATAGACATCCCAGAACAGGATTTCGGAAGACCGGATCTCCATGCAGCCGTACTGGAGAACAAGCCAGGACGTTGCCTGCCGAATGAGCTGCTCCGCTGCATTGTCAACAGGCTTGATCTCCTTAAAGTTATAGGCTTCGTCCAGCACGGTGATCGAATAATCCTCCAGATCCGTGACATCGTATTCAAAGGTGAATGTTCCGTCCGCATCGGGTTCCGGCTGGATATAATCACGGAAGCCCAGCCATTTCAATTCCTGATAATCGACAAAATCCGTCTTTTCACGCAGAATCAGCGGCAGATCCTTTGCGATATCCCGTTCCTGTCCGGTCGCCCACGGATATTCGCCTCTGTACTGCGTGCCGCCGTAATACCATTCGTCACCTGAATAATCGGCAGCCGTCTTTTCCGGATCATACTGATCCGCGAGGCAGCCGCAGCCTCTGCCGGTGACGGCGATGCCCTGTAACTGCCGGTCATCCGAAACCGTGACCGTCAGGATATCCCGTTTATTGCGCTGCGAAACGCTGATATCGGCAAGCGGACGCTCCGTATCCACATGCAGCGCGCAGGAAAAGACCTGCGGCTTTTCAACCGCATGCGGATAGTCGATATAGGCAGAGGCGCGTATCGTGTAATCGCCGTCTGCGAGCTTGATCTGATCAGCAAAATCAAACTCGAATACGTCACGGTAGGCAGCGCCCTTTTCGCTCCAGAACACATTGCCTTCTGCATCCAGCAGCTCGAGATCTGCTCTTGCATTCCGGTTTCCGAGCAGCTTCATTCCGTAGATTTTGTCCGCGATGCTGTCACCGTTCGGGGAGATCCATGCGTCGCTTCTGCCGTTTTCCAGCAGACGGCGCTCTTCATCCGTTGCAAATTCGCTGAGATCAAGCAGCTCATATTTCGGATAGCTTTCCGGCACGCGCTTCCGGATCTCATTGAGAATCGTCTGATATTCGATCAGCGGCACACTGCCTGCGCTGTAGCTCTCTCCGAAAACCGTCGCCGCCATGACATCCTCCGCATCACCGATCGGCACCTGCGTCCAGTCTGCGGAAAAGCCGAGCAGCGGCATGGAAAGATCCGGACAGTTTTCCGCGCCGGTGAGCCGGAAATATCCCTCGATGAAAAAGCCGTTGACAAATTGCTTGCAGAGCTTCTCATACTGCTCCGGATCCAGCTCCGCCTCCACGGTGATCTGCGCTTTTTCTCCGGCTGCGACCGTCACCGGCGCGCTGAGATTCGTCTTGCAGCGGAGCGCCTGCTGACCGGAAAGCACCTCGCGGTTCCGGCTGCTGTCGTGCATCAGACCGTCCGTTGTCAGGACGAGCGCCGCCTCTGCGAAGGTCACATCCGCATCGCTGATATTTTCCAATGTAACTTCAAAGGAGAAGCTGCTGCCGAGCTGATCGTACAGATTGACCTTTGGCTGACCGTCCGCAGCAGTCATGAGAACGCCTGCCGCTGCCGCGCGCTCCGGCGAGACAAGTCCTGCGCCCTGTCTTCTCGGGCTGACAAAGAGACCGTCCTCCTCATACGGAACCGCGGTGTTCATCATCAGCGTGCGGAGATATGCGGAAAGCGCTGCACCCTCCGGCAGATCCCCCTGCGTTCCGAGCGATTCCCGAAGCAGCGCCGCACAGCCTGCCGCATAGGGAGATGCCATCGAAGTACCCGAGAGCGTCTGATCGGATCCCTGATAGGCTGCGGAGCGCACTCTGCCGCCGATGCCCATGAGATCGGGGCGCAGATCGAGCGAATGCTTGACGCCCCATGAGCTGAATGAGCTGACCGTCGGCGGATATTCCAGCATGACATTCTTTCCTGTGATCGTCACGGTCGGATCCGCGGCGGAAAGAAGCCCCTGTCCGTCCGCATAGGTCACAAGCGCAACGGGAATCTGCGCGTCACAGTAAACATAATCCAGCCCGTCGGGGATCTCCCTGTCAATCAGAATCACACCTGCCGCGCCGACGTTCTTTGCACGCTGCGCGATCTCCGCAAGGCTCTGACCGGATGTCCGGCGGATCAGCGCAAGTTTTGTATTTACACCGGAATATCGCAGCTCCAGCTCCGCTCCGGTGCCGCAGTCCGCACAGGCATAATCACCGGCGGAAAGCTCCTGCGATAAATAGTGAATGCTGCCGTCGGAATGCATGGTCGGGCGGAATACAATCTGCTGACCGCCGAAGAGGAACATGCCTGCTTCCGCCTGACCGCTGTTTTCCGCCGAAGCGACCACAAGCAGCGGCGAACCGGCTTCCGCCTTGTCGCAGATTCTTCCGGTATCGGGCATTTCCGGCAGCGCTGCATTGCCGGCGGAAAATGTCCCGTTTCCGTCATTTCCGGCTGCATTGCAGACCACAATGCCTGCGCGGTCTGCGGCTGCAATCGCCTCTGAAAAGGGATTGTCGCCGTAGTATTCGCTGACGGTGCCCCAGCTCATATTGATCACATCCGCATGCAGCTTTACAGCATCCTCAAAGGCTGCAAGCGCCGCCTGATAGGACATCGCCTTGCCCTTTCCGCAGGCAAAGAACATGAGCTGCGCATCCCTTGCGATGCCGGAAAGCGCTGTTCCGTCGGATGCCGTGTAAGCATTTCCGGCTGCGATGCCGCAGACATGCGTGCCGTGATAGCCGTTTGCATCCGGAACGCCGCCGTAGGGATCTTTGTCCACATAGTCCAGAACATACGGGAGCTTACTGCTGAGATAGGCGCGCTCCGGATCGGGTGATCGGCTCAGCGTACCGCTTTCGATCACTGCGGCAACATCGTCATAGCTGAGCGCCGTTTCGACGGAATCATCGAGCGGCGCAAACATCGGATGCGTGGTATCCAGCTCCGAATCAATCACCGCAATGACCTGTCCGGCGCCGGTACATCCGCCGGATTCTGCCGAAACCGGAAGTCCGCCCGCCGGATCGGCGCTGTCAGTCTGCGGAATCTGAAAATCATCCGCAACCGTGACGCTGACAACACCGGACAGCCCCTCTGTCCGTTCAATGAGCGATTCCGGCAGCTCACAGCTAAAGCCGTTATAGAGCGTACAATAGCTGAATCCGACCGTCAGCTCCGGATAATAGCGCCGGATGCGCTTCTGCACCGATTCCTGAACGGCTTTGCAGGCTTCGGTCTGCTTTTTTGCCGCAGGCGTTCCCAGATAATCCGCCCCTGCACCGGCTGCATCCGGCTGTTCCATGACCGCCCTGCCCGATACCCTGACAATCACCGGAACCGTGCTGCTGCGGTCATACTGCGCTGCTGCTTCTGCCGTGAGATGCGGCATTCCGCCGGTTATCACGGTACATGCCATGACGGCTGCCGTCAGGCTGCATAATTTGCTGCGTCTGTTGAATTTCATATGATCTCCCCTTTTTGTATTGCATTTTCGGATCACCGGCATGATCTGATAGTTCCATTGTAGCATATTCCGCCGCAAAACGCAATGCTCCGCGCGAAAAATGAAGGTATCTCCGACGGATTTGTAATGGGGGCTTCTCGCCCCCAATCCCCTCGCCGGGGATATCATCCCCGGACCCCGTGTTTATGTCTATATATTAAGATACCCTCTCAAATTTGCGTCATGCGTATCTTGAGCGGCTGTTCGACACCATTATGAAATTCCTAAGGGGCAGCAGCCATCGGCACAGTCTGGGCGCGCCGCGATATCACTTTCTATCTGAAATAATGTGTCTCCGACGGATCTGTAATGGGGGCTCCCCGCCTCTAATCCCCTCGCCGGAGATATGATCGCCAAACCGCAGTTTATGATCAGATGAAAATTCCCGATCCGCCGCGCTTATTTCACTTCTCCCATTGCAATTTTGAGTGAATTATGGTATAATATAGCAGAGGCTAACAGGAGGGAGCGTGACGCATATCAACAGCAGAAATATGTACCTTGTCGGATTGACCGGTCAGACCGGCGCCGGCAAAACAACCGTCAGCCGGCTGTTTGAGGCGGAGGGCATTGCCGTGATCAATGCAGATACCGTCGCGCGGCAGGTCGTTGAAAGAGGCACATCCTGTTTGCAGGCGATGCAGCGTGTCTTCGGGGACGGGATCCTTCTGCCGGACGGTCAGATGAACCGCAGCGCAGTCGCCGCGATGATCTTCGGGGACGCATCCGCGCGCGAACGCTATCAGGCGATCATCTATCCCTATATCACGCGGACAATCCGGCAGCAGGCAGAGCAGCTTGCGGCAAAGGGCAGCCGGATCATCCTGCTCGATGCCCCGACGCTTTTCGAGAGCGGCATCGACCGCTTTTGCAGCGCGGTGATCTCGGTCATTGCACCGAAGGAGATCCGCAAGGCGCGCATCCTCAGCCGCGATGCCCTGACAGAGGCACAGGCTGAGCAGCGCATGAACGCACAGCATTCCGAGGATTTCTTCCGTGATCATTCGGATGCTGTCATTGAAAATAACGGAAGCGAAGCCGCGCTGGAAGCGGCAGTCCGGCAGATCGTCCGGATGCTGCGGCAGCAGGCAGAACCATATTTTGCATCTGCAACAAAATATAAGGAGGAACCGAATATGGAAAACAAAGATGCACTCAAATCGCTGAAGGAATCTCTGCTGATGCAGAAAAAGCATGCAGCACTGCTTCTGGATGATGCAAAGATCGCGGAGTGCGATGCATTCTGCGAGGATTACAAGGTCTTTCTCGACCGCAGCAAGACCGAGCGCGAGGCAGCAGCCTATGCCGCTGAGCTGCTCGAGGCAAAGGGCTTTCATCTCTGGAAGCGCGGCGATGCTGTCAAGGCAGGCGACAAAATCTATACCTGCAACCGCGGCAAGGCAATCATTGCAGCCGTGATCGGCAGCGAACCGCTCGAGGACGGCATCCGTCTTTCGGCGGCACATATTGATTCGCCCCGTCTCGATCTCAAGCAGACGCCGCTCTATGAGGACAGTGAGCTTGCGCTGCTCAAAACGCATTATTACGGCGGCATCAAGAAGTATCAGTGGACGGTCCTGCCGCTGGCACTGCACGGCGTTGTCGTCAAAAAAGACGGCTCCGCGGTTCAGATCACCGTCGGTGAGGATCCTGCCGATCCGATCTTCTGCGTGACGGATCTCCTGCCGCATCTGGCACAGGAGCAGGTCAAGCGTCCGCTCGCACAGGGCATCAAGGGTGAGGAGCTGAATCTGCTGATCGGCTCGCGTCCGTTCCGCAGCGATGAGGGCAGCGATCTGGTCAAGCTGCGCATCATGCAGATCCTCAATGAAAAATACGGCATCACCGAGGCGGATTTCCTCTCTGCCGAGCTGGAGATCGTTCCGGCAGGCAAGGCGCGCGATCTCGGCTTTGACCGCAGCATGATCGGCGGATACGGTCATGATGACCGCGTCTGCGCATATCCGTCGCTGGCGGCGCTCCTGAACACCGAGCATCCGCAGCACACGGCAGTCGTGATCCTGACCGACAAGGAGGAGATCGGCAGCGAGGGCAATACCGGCTTGCAGTCCGCATATTTCTATCATTTCATGAAGGATCTTGCGGCGGCATTCGGCACCGAGGCGCATACGGTTTTTGCGAAGTCGCAGTGCCTTTCGGCGGATGTGACGGCGGCATTTGATCCGACCTTTGCGGATGTCAATGACCGCAGAAACTGCTCGTACCTGAACTACGGCGTGTGCATGATGAAGTATACCGGCGCACGCGGCAAGAGCGGCTCCTCGGATGCATCTGCGGAGTTCATCGGCAAGATGCGCACGCTCTTTGACGAGGCAGGCGTCATCTGGCAGACCGGCGAGCTGGGCAAGGTCGATCTCGGCGGCGGCGGTACGGTCGCGGCATATCTTGCAAATCTGAATATTGACACGGTCGATGTCGGCGTACCGGTGCTTTCGATGCACGCACCGCTCGAGGTCGTCAGCAAGATTGATGTCTATATGTGCTATGCGGCGGTTCTTGCATTCAACCGTTCATAATCAGTATCATATATGAAAAAGGGAGCTGTCCGGATTGCTGATCCGGCGGCTCCCCTTATATTTGACCGGACAGAAAAAGCCGCCAAACACGCGCAACTGCGTTGATTTGGCGGCTGATCCTGTCTTATTTTGTCTCAGGCTTCACCGGCAGCGCAAATTCCTTTCCGCCGAGCCTTGCCGTATAATACCGGAGAATATGCATCGCATCCGTGACATCCAGCGTACCGTTCTGATCCGCGTCGCCGTTGCGGCGCTGTGTTGCCGTGATCTCCTCCGAATGCCCCGCGATCGACTTCGTATAGTATTGCAGCAAACGCTGCGCATCCTCAAGCCCGACCGTGCCGTCCGCATCAAAATCACCGCAGAGCAGCGAGCGCGGAATCTCAGCGAGCGCGTGCTCCGCCTGCACCATGAGCTGCTCCGCTGCCGCAGCGCTCTCCGCAGAAGCAAGGAGACCTGCATATTTCTTTTGCAGCGCTTTGACCTTTTTCTGCTCCGCCGCGTCATATTCTGCGAGCAGATCCGTCGTTTCATGCGTCAGCGTACTGTCACAGGCACGGATGCTCTCACGCAGAAATTCATCGCGCAGAAAGGCATTGCGCAGGAGCAGATTGCGGTTGACATAATCCACACACTCCGCAAAGGTATCGCCCGTCGCAGGACCGATCCGCTTGTAGGGGCGCCAGCCGAATGCATGCCAGCGGATCAGATTCATCTCCGCGCCCGGCGCAATCGCTTCCTGCATCTGTACGATCTGCCCCGTCTCCGATGCCAGTTCATCGAGATAATCCGCAAAGACATCCGCATAGAGCAGCGAACACCGCCGCACAAACATATCATCATCCAGCAGACGCAGAACCCACGATTTTGCTGTGATTCCGGTCTGCTCCGCGGTTTGGGGATGATAGCCGCTGACCGGCACATACCGCGCATAGAGATTATCAGGATTGACCGCATACATCACCATTCCGTCAGGCGATGTCTGCGTGAGGCTGTAATTCTGATACGCCAAGTCAAAATCCCAGACAGGTCCGTAATGCAGCCTGCCGTCGCCGGTCTGATCCGAATCTTTATAGAAATAAAAGCTCGTCGCGGTGCTGTCGATATTTTCCGTGATCTCCTGAATCAGATAGCCGAGCGCGAACGAATCCACATCGAGATATTCGCTGTAATGCCTGCCGAGGCTGTTGTATCCGGTATCGGAATAGATCGCGTCCTCAAGCTCCTGCACAAATCCGCGGATGTATTCCGTCTGCGCCTGCGTCGCATATTCCGGCGCGCAGACCTCGCAGATCACGCCGCGGTTCGTGACGAATTCACCGCGCTTCGAGCGCTGCCGGAGCTGAAACTGAATCAGATAGCCGCCGGTGATATCCGCAGGATCATTCGGGATATCGTAATAACGGTAGCTGCCGTTCTCCTCGCCGAGGAATGTTCCGCCTGCAACCACGCGCAGATACTCCTCAAGCGGCTTCTCATTGACCTTTTCCGTCGCCTTTTCCAGATCGGTGATATTAACGCGCTCCTTATGCACATTGACGCGCTCCGTCACCTGATAGACGCCGCGGTATTCGCCGTCGAAATAGACATCCGCAAAGGCGCAGTCCGGCGTGAACGCAAGCCCTGCCTGCCGGCTCATCGCATAGGCGGCGGCATTGCGCAGCATGGACTGATCGAGCGAATTGCTGATCAGCGCCCATTTTTTCGCCGCGCCCAGCCCGAAAAGATCCGTCTTTTCCGTCAGCTTGAAATTATAGGGCTTCTTATCGGCATAATCCCATGAGGAATTGCCGCGCCCCTTCATCTTCTCAAATGCGCCCTGATACTGCACACTGCCGTCCGCGCCGAGGATCAGTGCGCTGCCCTCTGCCTCATAGCTTTTGTACACAGCGAGGCGATCCAGCACGCCCTCTTCGGCGGTCAGATACATACACCCGAGATTCGACTGCATCACATGCAGCTCCCCGAGCGGCGAAGCGCCTGCCTGTACCGTGAAATCATCCGCAGATGCGAGCAGATCCGTCTCGGCGCCGGTATAGACGATTTTACCGTTCAGGATCAGCGGCGAGCCGTCCGGCGTCTGACAGGTGACGGTGAGGCGGCTGCGGTCGGCAGCGGTCGGCAGGAACAGATACCATGCCTCCGCCCAGTCAATATACAGCGCGTCGATCTGCGCCTCCGGCTGCTCCGCAAATACACCCGAAACAGCGAGCGAAAAGCCCTCGGGCGCAGGCTTCGGCGAATCCGCCTGCTGCTCCCCTGCCGCATCGGACGGCAGTACCGCTGCATATCCGCAACATGCAGAATATCCGGCAAACAGCAGGACAGCCGCCGCTGTGCCGATCAGCCGGAAGCATCTGCGCATATCCATAAAAATCCCCTCAAATCATGCCGCTGAGCGAATCCAGAAGCACCTTTGCGATCTGCGCCGTGGTGACATCCCAGCTTTCGCGCTCCTCGATCAGAATACAGAATGCGACCGGACAGCTCTCATCCAGACAGAAGCCGACGAGCAGCGAATTCTCATACTGTCTGCCGTCGTCGCTGACCTGTGCCGTGCCGCTCTTGACGCCGCAGGTATAATTGCCGAGCGATACATAATAATGCTCCGTCGAATTCTTCACCATGACATCCTGCACCGCTTTTGCCGCGGTCGCGGTAAAGAGCGAATCGGTGTGGTGCATTGCGGCAATCTCTGTCTTTTTGCCGTCCGCCGCGGTTTTGGAACGCAGCAGATAGGGCTGCACAGCCGAGCCGGTGCCGTTTGCAACTGCGCCCTGCCAGAGCATGAGCTGATAGGGGCTGACGAGCGTCTTGCCCTGTCCGAGCGCGCCCCATTCCGTCTCGAACTGATCCTTGTCCGTGAGCTTTGTGGACGCAGGCTGGATCGTGATGCCGTCCAGACTGAGCGTCGGCGCAGGCTCGCCGTTGACCGAATAGCCCATGCGCGTATAGCTCGTGATGATCTCCGAGAGCGGCACAATCCCCGACTGCACAAGCTGCGCAAAATAGGGATTGCAGCTATTGGCGAATGCCGCTGCCAGATCCTGTGTGCCGTGACCGTAATCCTGATGGCACTTGATCACATCGCCGTTCGGATTCGTCCACGATCCCTGACAGTCAAACTGCTGCGCATTGACCGTCTCCACTCCGGCATACTGATATGCCGCGAGCAGCGTCGAGACCTTCTGCGTGGAGCCGGGAACGGTCGGATAGAACGCCTTGCAGAGCAGGCTGCCCTCCGCCATTTCCGCAATATTGGCATATCCCTGTGCAATATCGACACACGGACGGCTGACGCAGACATAGGTTTCGCCGGTCTTCCAGTTATAGGCGATCGTCGTGCCGTTCTTCACACCGTAGGCGTTGCTGACGGCGATATTCGCGCTGTGCAGGAGGGTTGTTTCCAGCACCGCCGGTTCGCCCGAGCTGCCGTAGGTGAAGCTGTAATTGACCAGATCGCTGAGATTGCGCGCGACAATCGTATTGCTCATCTGACCGCTGGTATCGCCGATCAGATTGCCGACATCCGCGAAATGTCCCCATTCGTAATTTGTGAGCGGCTGCGTGCCGTCAAAGAGGACATCACCGGTGCGGTCGGTGACCTTGCCGTAGGTCGCCTGACCGGATTTTGCCATATAGAACGCCGACTGTGAGATCAGCCGCCAGCCGAGATACACAAGTCCTGCGGCAAAGGCTGTCAGGAGCAGCGCAGTCCATTTGCCTGCCCTGCGCATACTCTTCGGCGTTGAGACATCCAGCTCCGGAACAGGCGGACGCTGCCGGAGCGGCTGCTGCTGCCGTACTGCCATATCAGGCGCCCCCCTTCTGCTTTTTCTGCGCATCCCTGCCGGTCAGGACGGGTGCCTGCGCCGCCTTGAGGAAGCCTGCGAGAATGCCGCTTGCAAGCATGGAGCTTCCGCCCTGTGAGATAAACGGGATCGTGACGCCGGTGAACGGAATCACATTGCACGAGCCGAAAATATTGAGCGCCATCTGCACGATGAACGCCGCTGCAACGCCGACAGCCAGTCCCGAATGATAATAGCTGCGCGGCGGAACGGTCAGGATCGAGGCAGGCAGGAACAATACCAGAATGACCGTCATCATGCCGGTGAAGAGTCCCCATTCCTCGCAGATCGTCGAGAATACGATATCGGTGCGCGAGGCTGCGACCTTGATCAGCGTGCCGTTGCCTGCGCCCTTGCCGAACCATCCGCCCTCTGCGATTGCCGTCAGCGCCTTGACCTGCTGATAGCCCGAGCCGGACATATCCGACCAGATATCCGAATGCAGTCTGTCCTGCACATAGTCCGGCGCGAATTTGCAGGCGAAAACCACAACCATGACCGCGCATGCCCCGAGGAAGATCATCAGGCGGAGCGAGATTTTTTCACGCAGATAGCAGAAGCGCATCAGGATTCCGCAGCCTGCGATTGCGAGAAAGGTCGGGAGCGAGCCGAGATCCCTGCACCACCATTGCAGCGCGGCGATCACGACCGTACAGAGAATCAGCATGAGATTATCCGGCACAAAATGGATGCCTGCGATCGAATGCTTGTCGAGCTGAGTACGCACCGAGCTTGCGCAGATCAGCACAAAGACCGGCTTGACGAATTCCGAGGGCTGGATCGTGATGAAGCCGAGGTCAATCCACATGCTGCGGCTGCCCGTCAGGAATAAAATCATCGCAACCAGTACAAAAAACATCCCGTACCAGAGCGGCTTTAAGCGTTCGGCGCGGTAGGGATTGCGCGTGACCGCATAGGAAAGCTGACACATCAGAAATGCCGCAATGCCGATCACAAAATGCTTGACCGCAAAGGACAGTCCCCCGAAGCAGGACTGATAGATCGTACTCATGCCGATCACGAGCAGCAGCACGGTATCGACGGTACATGCCTCACGGTTGACGATCGCCAGAATAATCGAGCCGACGAGATCCGCCGTCAGGACAGCGCACGCCATTTTCAGCACCTCTGCCGTCATGCCGAAGGAGCAGACCACAAGGATCATCATGGCGGTATGCGCGATCAGGACGAGCAGCAGCAGGAACGGATGCGAAACGGGCTTGATGCTTTTCGTCATTTTGCCACATCCTTTCCGCTGCCCTTGATGACGACCAGTCTGCGGTTGCCGATGGTGATGGCGTCATTCTGGTGCAGGATGCAGGGCTTTGTAATGCGCCTGCCGTTGACCGTAACGCCGTTATGCGCGCCGATATCCTCGATGCGCCATTTGCCGTCGGAGAGCGTCAGAAGCGCGTGAAAGCGCGAGATTTCGGTATCGGGGAACTGGATATCCGCCGAAGGATGCCGTCCGATCAGCACCTCCGCGGCACCGAGCGGATAGATTTCTCCGGCGCAGGCGAGCATATAGCCCCTGCCTTCTTTTGCCCATCTGCGGTCACCTCTGCGGCGCTCTCTGCCTGCCGCAATCAGGATCACCAGTGCGCAGATATCGACGAATATCACAACGAATGCGGTTGCCGCTTCCCGAAAGAACGGATACCGCTCAAAAAGCTCAGTCAGATCCATGTCAGCACACCTTTCTTTTATTATAGTAGCGGACGGAAGTTATCCTAATGAGTATACCATAAAGCCGCATTCTTGTCAAGGTCGGCAGTGCCGCATGGATCGCAAGCGAAACTGCGCTCATGCAAGAAACCACCTATAAGAACATGGTTTCTTGGTTTCTTGGTTTCTTGAACGCTTTAATGCGTAAAAGAATCCAGTATTTTCGTACTTTTCAGCATTGACATGACAAACAGAGCATTTCATGCGTGGTTTCTTGCACATCTCAATATAAAATATTTAACAAAATATTGTAATAGGGGTAATCATAAGAAAATGACGTATTATCTTGTATTTTATGGTGTCGTGATTTGCAGCGGCAGCGTTGCTTTCACACTGTAAAGTACGCAAGAAACCAAGAAACCAAGAAACCATGTTCTTATAAATGGTTTCTTGGTTTCGGAGAAAGTAGGAAGGAGGAAGTAGGAAGGAGGAAGGAGGAAGGTTCGTGAGGAGTGAGGAGTGAGGAGATAGGAGTGAGAAGATGCGGTATGCGCTTCGCGCATGGATTTGGAAGAGCAAGAAGTCAGTATAACGTAAAGAGTGAAAAGTGAAAAATCCTTCCTACCTCCTCCCTCCTACTTCCTCCCTGCGAACTCCTCACTCCTATCTCCTATCTCCTATCTCCTCCTACCTCCTACCTTCTACCTCCTAACTCCTCTCTCCTACCTCCTATCTCCTAACTATTCTGAAGCGTGCTTGCATTTCGGGCGTGCATGTGATATAATCAAAGGAGAATACAACTTCGGAGGTGTCTCAGCATGACCGATACGATCGCAGAAATCTTCAATCAGATTTTCATTCTGCTCATCCTTGCAATTCCGATCGCCGCTGCAATCTGGTTTGCCGTCTCGCTGATCCTGTATCTGCGCACGCCGAAGGACGCACCGGACCGGCAGGCGCGCCGCCGCAGACTGATCGTCGCCTCGGTGCTTTTCGGGTGTATCGACGGGCTGGCGCTGGTGCTGTTCATCCTGCTGATGATCGGGCTTGCCCATATGTGAGGTGCGCGATGAAGGATCAGACATACCGGATTCTGCTCGCCGCCGTGATGATCCTCGGGGTGATCGGCACGGTGATTCTCGTGCTGGTGACGATCCGGCTCTACCGGAGCTGCTCGATCATCACATATATTGCAAACGGGCGGTGAAAAGCATGAAAATCCTGACAAAACAAATCCTCTCGCTCGTCGGCGCGGCGGCGGTATTTCTGGCATTTGATCTCGCCGTATACAACACCGTGACGCGCCGCTGCATCGACAAAACCAGCGCGGAGATGCAGGCGAAATCCGTCGAGGTCTCGGAATATCTGCCCTTTGCGGAGGAGACGAAAATCGCGGCGCTCGATGCATCCATGAAGCTCTCGGAGCATCCGCCCGTGATCGACGGCGCTGCCGGATTGTTTCCGGTCTATTCAGCGTTTGTCCATGCGGTCTATCCCGAGCAGACCGTGCAGTATGACGGCGAATCGTTCACGCCGGACAGCGCCATGCAGTACAGCAATACGCGCGGCGCTTACAAGGCGCTGGCGGAGCATTCGGTCGATCTTGCGGTACTGGTCAAGCCCTCGGCGGAACAGCTCGCCTATGCCGAGGAGCAGGGCGCGGAGCTGGAATTCGTGCCGCTGGGCTATGATGCATTTGTATTTTTCGTCAATGAAAGCAATCCCGTCGAGAGCCTGACATGCGAGCAGATACGTGATATTTATGCAGGCGAGATTCACAGATGGGATCAGGTCGGCGGAAAGCGCCTGCGGATCGACGCCAAGCAGCGCAACGCCGGAAGCGGCAGTCAGAGCGCAATGAAAGCGTTTATGGGCGGCCGAAAAATGCACGCAGATCCGCTCGGCTTCACCGGCAGCGCGATCGGCTTCTCATTCCGGTATTATATTGCGGATCTCGTCGGCGTGCGCGGAATCAAGATGCTTGCGCTGGACGGCATCCCCCCGACGCCGGAGCATATCGCGGACGGCAGCTATCCGGTCGTCAGCACGTTCTATGCGGTCTATGACAAACACAATCAGCATCCCGATCTGCCCCGTCTGATCGCATGGATGCAGTCTGAGGAAGCACAGAAAATCATCGCAGATACTGGATTTATCCCTGTCAATCCGTCGCAGCAGTCATTGCGGGAATGATCATGCTGAAAAAACGCCCGCGCGCTTCAGAATCATCGAATGCGAACCGCTCGAACAGATGCTTTCAGCGCACTGCAAACCGCATACACAAAATAAAGGAGACTCCCATGCCGGAGTCTCCCCTTATTTGTTATTCAATTTTGATGGTATAGAAAGAATCTATATCAATGTCCTTCCGGACATTTGTGCGGGAACCGCTTCACATTCACGGGAATGCGCTCCGGTGTTCCCAAGCTGACTGCGATCAGTCGTGCACCTGACCGCCGCCGCACGGAGTCAGATCACTTCCCATATCATCATTGGCGATTGCATCTTCTCAAACGGCAGATGTCCGACTCTGCTGCGCTGTCAGATCCTTTTCGTGAATCTGATCCGGTTTGGGAGTCTCCGCCGGTGACTGTACCCACTGTACAATCTTTATTATTACAACCTTCTTGCTTCATTGCGGCTGCGCACTGCTTTCGCACCGCTCCGTCGAGCGGCTGGATCCTGTGCCTGCTTCCATATCGGAATCGCATCCGCATATCCGGTATGCACGGCTGACAGTCCTGCTGCCTGCCCGTTACCGGAAGCAAGGGTGCTGATTTGTCACACAGGATTCATCGCGCGCGAGCCTTCGCCAATGAACGGGACATTCTCCATCGTATCCATTGGACTCACGCATCCTTTCCGAATCGGTATTTGCGGCCGGATCCGCGCTGACTTTCTCTTCATCAGCCGTTCACGAGCTCCGTTTCTGTTCCGGAGCGGAAACGCCGCATGATTCTTTTGAAACTGATACTCGTATAAGTCCGGCAAACGCATTCGGGGTACTTTTCGTGTACGCCTTTGGGTAAAGCTCAGAAAGCGCGGACACCGTTTCTATTCCGGTATCGGTTTGGTTTTGCTTTCATCCGGAGATTCCGTTTGCCTTTCCTATGGTCTTATTATAGCACACTTCTCGTGATTTGTCAATAGTTTTCTGAAACTTTCTGTGAAATTTTCGTGAAAATTATGGTATGGAAGATAGGGCTTGACATTTTCCGGAAAATCGGTTACAATAGGAGTATGCGGACTGTTGTCCGTAAATCTGATGTCCGGATTCATTCCGGCGGAACGGAGCAAAATATGCAAGATCAGAATACACCGATGGAACAGGATGCAATGATGGACGGCGCCGATCTCTATACGCTGGTGGATGAGGAAGGCAATGAGAAGCTCTTTGAGCTGATAGATGTTCTCGAGGATAACGGTCAGGTCTATTTTGCCCTGATCCCCCACATTGCGGATCCGGCAGAGCTGCTCGAGGGCGAAGTCGAGCTGGTCGTGCTGAATGCAAAGACCGACGAGGACGGCAATGAGATCCTTGAGCCCATCGAGACCGATGAGGAGTATGACCGCATCGCAGAGGCATTCCTCGAAAGACTCAATGAGGAAGACGATGAGGATGACGAGGATGACGAGGCTGAGTAAATCTCACAACATTTGGAAATGAAATTTGTGAAATTTGCCGGTTGATTTTTTGCAGTCTATCTGGTATACTAGTATTAACAACAAAGCATTCTGCCTTGTGCGAGCAAGCCTGTTTTGATATAATCCAACACTTATATTCAGGGAATCACGTCTCTGCGTAAAGATTGCAGACCTCCCGCCTCGGCGGTTGCCAGGGAGCACGAGGTGCGCAGGCGGATACCCACCTGCTCTAAGCGGGTTTTATTGTACAGGCGACGGCAAGGCGGAGACTGTATGCTCTGCGGACGGATCAAGACGATCCGTCCGCTTTTTTTGCATATATCTCTAAAATCACTTGCTTTTTTCTCTGAAATATGATAGAATAATAGTATAGCCATTATAATGGCGAAAATATAGATTGAGGAGGATTCTCAATGCCAGAACCTATGCAGCCGATTACGAATCCCGTCCTCGTGGATGCAATGGCAACCTTTAAGGTAGACCTTGCAAACCGCGAGAACGAAGAAGTATTCAAAGAACATGAAAGAGCCTTTTTGCAGGCAGCCATCGAAGCCAGATATCTCCTGCCGGCACAGGTCGAACAGCCCGAGGAGGCACCCAAGGAGGGTGAGCAGGTACAGGCGCGCGTCGCCTTCCAGATCATGACAAACCCCAAGGGCGAAAAGTTTATGCCGGCCTTCACCGATGAGGTCGAGCTGAAAAAGAACCGCAAGCCCGGCGAGCGCTTCCAGGTCGCTGTCATGAGCTTCAATGATCTCTATCACTTCATGAAGTCCAATGAGGCGATCAACGGCGTCGTGATCAATCCCTTCGGCTCTGCACTCTGCCTGATCCGTCAGCAGATCATCGCCATCGGTGACCACAACAACCAGCCCGTGCTTTCTGCACCGCGTCCGAATCCGAATGCACAGTCGCAGGAGCCCGCACCGCAGCCGCAGCCGACCAACGCACTCGGCGCTGTGGAGAATACCCGTGAGCAGCAGCAGGATATGATCCGCGCTGCAATGGCACAGCTCGATGCCGACAAGGCAGCCGCAGAATCCGGCGAGACCGTCCCCGAGAAGGATCCGGTCACCGATGAGCTGCTCGGCGCACTCAAGGGCGTGCTGAAAAAGCAGAAGCAGGTCAAGAAGGCTTATATCAAGTCTGAGATCGAGCAGGGCGAGCGCTATCTCCTCGTCGCACTCGAGGCGGACGAAAACGCGGATATCGAATCAATCGGCAATACCGTCACCACGGAATGCGCTGATTATTCCGATCTCCCCTTCGACTGCGTCGCTGCAAGCTCGATCCGTGCAAAGGAGCTCGTCGCAGAGGGCAAGCCCTTCTACGAGAAAAAGCGCTTCGGCATTTTCTGATCCGGTCAGAACGGCTGCGTCCGCGGCTGAGGGTACCGCAGACGCAAAAAAGCCGTATGCATATTCCGTGTATGTACCGCACGGACAACCATTCCGAGAGAGGGGGAGCTTCCTATGAAGCACAAGGCACTGCTGTCAGCATCGCTGGCGGCACTGATCGCTGTGACTGCAACCGCAGGTTTCCCGGGCAGCAAGGCGCTTTCCGGCGCCTTTACCGCTGTTGCAGCCGATGACAGCAATGACGACTGGCTACACGCTGTCGGCAGCCGTCTCTATGACATGAACGGCAATGAGGTCTGGCTGACCGGTGCAAACTGGTTCGGCATGAACTGTACCGAAAATGTGCCGCACGGTCTCTACGCAAGAGATGTCGATGATATGATCTCCGATATCGCAAATCACGGCATCAATATCATCCGTTTCCCGATCTCCACAGAGCTGCTGCTCTCGTGGATGGACGGCAAGCCGCTGCCGGTCAATTCCGTGCAGGCGAGCTTCGATCCGCCCGTGGATAAGATCGGTGAGGACGGCACGGTCACACCTGCCGGAAAATACGGCGATATCAACCGCGACTTCGTTCTTGAGGACGGCAAGACGCTCAAGAACAGCATGCAGATCTTTGATATCATCATGCAGAAGTGCAAAAAGTACGGCGTCAAGGCGCTGATCGACGTCCACAGCCCCGCATCCCATAACTCCGGTCATAACTATACGCTCTGGTATTATGAGCCGACCGCTGAGGACTGCGGCGGCATGGCGACCGGTCACTTCTCCAAGAAGCAGATCACATGGGACGACTGGAAGGATTCGATCACATGGCTTGCGAAGAAATACGCAAACGATGATACGATCCTCGCCTATGACCTCAAAAACGAACCCCACGGCAAGCGCGGCTACAGCGGCAGCGAGTGTCCGGCAGGCATCGCAAAGTGGGATGATTCCAACGATAAGAACAACTGGAAATATTCCGCTGAGGAATGCGCAAAGTCGATCCTCAAGGTCAATCCGCATGCGCTGATCCTCGTCGAGGGCATCGAACAGTCCCCGATCATCAGCAAGGGCGTCACATGGGATATGCCGGATAAATTCAATCCGCAGCCCGGTGAGGAGCAGTGGTACGGCGCATGGTGGGGCGGCAATCTCCGCGGCGTCAGGAACCTGCCTGTTCTGCCGGATTCCGGTCAGATCGTCTATTCGCCGCATGATTACGGTCCTTCCGTTTACGACCAGTCATGGTTTGCGAAGGACTTTACAACCGAAACCCTGCTCGACGATTACTGGCGCGAAACATGGGCGTATATCAATGAGGAAAACATCGCTCCCCTGCTGATCGGCGAATGGGGCGGTCATATGGATAAGGGCAAGAACCAGAAGTGGATGGAGCTGCTGCGTGATTACATGATCAATCACCACATCCACCACACATTCTGGTGCATCAACCCGAATTCCGGCGATACCGGCGGTCTGCTCGATACGCAGTTCGCAAAGTGGGATGCCGCAAAGTATGGGCTCTTTGAAGAATCGCTCTGGCAGACAAAGTCCGGCAAGTATATCGGTCTGGATCACCAGAAATCGCTCGGCGAAAACGGTCTTTCGCTCAATGAATTCTACGGCGGTATCTCCAAGAGCGAGGGCTCGAACCTCGACGGCGGCAAGACTTCCCCCGGACAGACTGTCCCGATCGACAACCCGAAGACCACCACCGAGCCTGTTGTCACCACGACAAAGCCCGTCACCACCACCACCGCTCCGGTGATCACAACGACACAGCCCATCGTCACCACGACGGAGCCTGTCACCAAGAAAACCAAGTGGGGCGATGCCAATGAGGACGGCAAGATCGACGTTTCCGACGCGGTGCTGCTCGCGCGCTTCCTCGCTGAGGATAAGACAGCGAAGATCACCTCTCAGGGACAGAGCAACGCAAATGTTGCCGGTACCCCGAGCCTCAATTCGGATTCGACCACCAAAATCCTCCAGTATATCGCAAAGATCATCACTGAGGATGAGCTGAATCCGAATAATGCCAAAACGCCTACGTATCTGCCCGTGACAATCAAGCTCGCGGCAGATCAAAAAAAAAAGCTGACTGAACCGATCACAAAAATCATCGTGCGCGGACTCACTTACGAGTACGGCAAGGATTCCGGAAAGATCTGCAGCGAACAGATCATCGCATCTAAGGAATGCACGGAAAAATGCGATGCCTTCACACTGGATCCGACGATCGAAAGCAAGCAGCCCGGTGATACCCTGCTGACGGTCAATGTGCCGATGCACAATGAGGACGGCGTCACAATGCCGCAGGATTTTTCGCTTAACATTCTGCTCTTTACATCAATCAAAGCAGATGCGGAAATTCCGACAATCCAGCATCCGGTTCAAAGTTCAGGTACGCTCGAATCCGGTGAAGCCGCTTCCATGACCGCAGCACCGACCGGCACCAAGTCCTATTACTGGTATCAGAAAGAGGATGTGGATGCAATCGAAAGACTGTATAGAGCTTTGGATCTAACTAAACCTGATGAACGCCTGATCATCGACTCACTGGACGATAATTATTTTCCTGCAAATTACCTGCTGTCTTTGCAAGGTCAGCGCTTTTACGTGGATCCCGAAACCACTCTCGTCACTTTCAATCGGTCGTTTCAGGTCACATTCGATCCGGAGACCGGCACAATCAGCTAAGCAAGACAACCAAACAGCCGACGCAAAGCCCACCCCCGAATGCCTTTTGAGGGTGGGCTTGCATGCAAACGCGCATACCTTTTATAATGGTACAAACGGCGGAACGCGGAAACGGGTATCTGCGCCTGCCGTTCATACACCGGAAACGGTAATATTTTATTGAGAGGGGAAATTTCCGATGAAAACAAAGCACCTGCTGTCAGTCTGTCTGGCAGCAATCATCGCCGCAACCGGCACCGTCGGCTTTGCAGGCAGCAGCCTCAAGGCTCCGCTGAGCGTCACCGCGGCAGATGACACAAACGATGACTGGCTTCACTGTGAAGGCAGCCGCATCTTTGACAAGGACGGCAACGAGGTCTGGCTGACCGGTGCAAACTGGTTCGGCTTCAACTGCTCCGAGAACTGCGTCCACTACCTCTGGAGCGCGGATGTAGACGATGTCCTGCAGGAAATCGCAGATCACGGCATCAATATCATCCGCTTCCCGATTGCGACCGAGCTGCTTGTCTCGTGGATGAACGGCGAGCCGAATCCGGTCAGCAGCGTCTCCGCAAACGCCGATCCGGCTTTCACGATCAATCCGGATTTCTGCGAGGCGGACGGCAAAACACTCAAGAACAGCATGGAGATCTTCGATATCATCATGCAGAAGTGCAAGAAATACGGCATCAAGGCATTCATTGATATCCACAGCCCGCATACCGATAACTCCGGCCACAACTACAACCTGTGGTATAAGGGAGACTTCACGACCAAGGTCTGGATTGACACGCTCGTCTGGCTCGCGGATAAGTACAAGAATGACGATACCCTGCTCGCCTTCGACCTCAAGAATGAGCCGCACGGCAAAGGTCAGGAGGGCGAAGCCGCTGCAAAGTGGGACGGCTCGAAGGATGAGAACAACTGGGCATATGCCGCAACACAGTGTGCAGATGCGATCCTCGACGTCAACCCGAATGCGCTGATCCTCATTGAGGGCGTTGAGCAGTCGCTCAGCGGCGCACAGGAGGGCGACTACTGGGGCATCGCTGACAGACGCGACAATTCCCCGTATATCGGCGCATGGTGGGGCGGAAACTTCCGCGGCGCGCGCGAATATCCGATCAAGCCCAAGCACGGCACAAGCCAGATCGTCTACTCGCCGCATGACTACGGCCCGTCCGTTTACGCACAGACATGGTTCGACAAGGACTTCACCGAAAAGACACTCCTCGACGACTACTGGTACGATACATGGGCATATATCAATGCCGAGGACATCGCACCGGAGCTGATCGGCGAATGGGGCGGCCATATGACCGGCGACAACCTCAAGTGGATGAAGCTGCTGCGCGATTACATGATCAAAAACCACATCAACCACACCTTCTGGTGCCTGAATACGAACTCCGGCGACACCGGCGGTCTCTGGAAGGGACTCGGCTTCCAGCAGGGCTCCGGCACGACAATCACCTGGGACGAGGATAAATACGGTCTCTTTGAGGTCGCGCTCTGGCAGACGCAGAAGACCGGCAAGTACATCGGTCTCGACCATCAGGTTGCGCTCGGCAAGAACGGCATCTCGCTCAGCGAATTCTACTCCAGCTACGCAAATACCGAAGGCTCGAACATCGACGGCGGCAGAATCGGCGGTCCGAAGGGCGGCTCGGTTGTGATCGACGGCCCGTCTCAGGGTGAAACAACAAAGCCGGTCACCCAGACCACGCCGGTTTCCTTCACAACGACCACCACTGTCACCACAACAACGCAGACCAAGCCCTCCGAGACCACAACGGTCAGCACCACCTCCACTGCCAGGCAGGTCGAGTGGGGCGATGCGAATGAGGACGGCAGGGTGGATGTTTCCGATGCTGTTCTTATCAGCCGGTTTATTGCTGAGGATAAGACAGCGAAAATCACGTCGCAGGGACAGATGAACTCCAATGTTGCAGGCACGCCCAGCATCACATCTGATTCCACGATCAAGATTCTCCAGTTCATCGCAAAGATCATCACCGAAGAGGAGCTTGCTCCGAAAAAGTGAGATTGAAGCAGTAACACAAAGAGCCGCTCCGGTCAGGCAATCGGGGCGGCTCAGTTTATATTATGCAATCGCAAGCGGTGATCTGCTGCAAGTAAAGCCGCGAAACCTCTCAAGCTCAAGGTTTCGCGGCTGTTTTGTTCGATATTCAGCTTCGGACTGACTGCACGATCAGCCCTGCTCCGGTGTCTCCTCAGGCGGAGCATCCGGAATTGTCTCATCGGCAGGATCCTTCAGTGCAAAGGCAAGAGCCTTCATCGCGGTCCAGTCACCGCCGCGCTTGTAATCCTCAACGGTGATCGCCTGCGGATATGTACCGGGGTAATGTCCGTTGCAGACGCCGACACCCGCAGCGCCGTATTCCTGAATGCGGAACGCTAGGTTCTGCACCTTTTGAATATCTGAGAAATATGCGCACATCTTGCAGAACAGCACATTTTTCAGAACATCCACATCATCGCTCGGACCGGACGGCAGCGACATATCCTTCTGTGCGTAAATCGTTGCGCCGGTCGTATCCAGATTCAGATTGTTCAGCTTCTGAGGCGGCAGGTCATAGGACTCCATTTCAACGAGCGAAATATTCACCGCATTGTAAACGGATTTCGCAGCGCTGTTCGCGGTGGTAATCTTGGACTTTCTGACATAGCCGAGCATCGCCGGCACAAGGATCGCGGCAAGCACGCCGATGATTGCAATCACAACAATCAGTTCAATCAAAGTAAAACCATGTCTCTTCATTCCTGTATCCTCTCAATCTAAAAAAGCACCCAAATCGCTAAAAGAAAATTAATTTTGTCAATTTTATTTGTTACATTATGCCTGATATAGCGAATGCCCCCAGTTTGTTGGGGGCATTCGGATCATTCAATTTTCAATAAATCTGACGTCTAATGATTAATCATTCAAGTAGAAGACGTTTTGTGGGGAGTAGTATACGCAGTAGTAACATCCGTAACTTTATCCTTGTTAGTCTTATAAGTATCCGGAGTCCACGGATCAGGATATGCACCCGGGTACTTGCCGTTCAGAACGCCACAGCCTACGCATGCGCCGCTATCTTCTGCAACATAAAATTCCTTAACCTTAGAAATATCAGTAAAATAGCCGTAAACTGTTCTAACCAGAACGTCAGATGCAGAATCGGAGAAATCCGCACCCTTAGCAGTACCAGACGAAAAGCTCACTGTCGCATCAACAGTGTCCAGGTCAACCAGCGCAGTGTTGTATGCGTTGTAGATGGACTTCGCAGTGGTGTTAGCGGTGGTGATCTTGGACTTTCTCACGTAACCGAGCATTGCCGGAACGAGGATAGCTGCCAGAACGCCGATGATCGCGATAACAACGATCAGCTCAATCAGGGTAAAGCCTTTCTTTTTCATGATAAATAACCTCCTCAAGATTGTAAACATGTTGCAATCAGATGATTGCTTGATCCAGAGTAACATCCGGTGCGACGTCAACACCGTTTGCTGTTCTCTATGGTCTTAGTATAGCACATCCAAATGAAAATGTCAAGTCTTTTCCGCAATATTTCTGAATTGTGAACAAACTTTTACGAAACCCGATTTTTTGGCTGAATTTTTAGTTTCGTTTTCAGCGATTTGCACAAATTCGGTAACATCGGTGTAACATTCTCACGGAGTTCGCCGCAATCATTGAATGAAAAAACAAGCAGAGCGCAATATTTGCACTCTGCCTGTTCACATTTATCATCAGCCGATGACGCCCTCACGGGTGATCACGGACTGACCGCCCATAGCCGTCAGATAACGGTAGAATTCGGTCTTATCCTGGCACTTTTCGAGTGCGTCGATCTCGTTGACGGTGTTGTTCTTGACGAGGCGCGCGAGCTCCTGGTCAAGGGACATCATGCCGTGTGCCTTACCAGCCTGAATCGAGCTGAGGATCAGGTGGATCTTACCCTCACGGATCATCGCGGAGACAGCGTCTGTGACGTTCAGGATTTCCATCGCGGCGATACGGCCTGTACCGTTCTTGAGCGGCAGCAGCGTCTGCGAGACAACACCGACAAGGACGTTTGCGAGCTGTGCGCGGATCTGGTTCTGCTGGTGCTCCGGATACACGTCGATGATACGGTTGATGGTATCAGGAGCAGATGTGGTGTGAAGCGTGGAGAAAACAAGGTGACCGGTTTCAGCCGCGGTAATTGCAGCCTGAATGGTCTCGAAGTCACGCATCTCACCGACGAGGATCACGTCCGGGTCCTCACGAAGAGCAGCTCTCAGAGCCATTGCGAAGCTCGGGACATCGGCGCCGACTTCACGCTGGTTGACCATGCAGCGCTTGTGCTCGTGGACATACTCGATCGGGTCCTCGATCGTGATAACGTGTGCGGACTTGTTGCAGTTGACATAGTCGATCATGCCGGCGAGCGTTGTGGACTTACCGGAACCGGTCGGGCCGGTGATGAGGACAAGGCCACGCGGACGCATTGCGAATTCCGACATAACAGGCGGCATGAAGAGGTCATCCAGCGTCGGGATATCGTTGCGCAGGAGACGGATTGCGACTGCGAGGTGATCGCGCTGATAGAAGATGTTGCAGCGGTGACGGTAGCCGGCTCTCGTAACATACGAGAAGTCAACGTCAATGCGCTGGGTAACCTTTTTACGCTGCTGCTCGTTGGTCATCTGCTCAACGATTTCAGCGATCATTTCGTCAGTCATTTCGGGATAGCTGCTCATTTTGCGGAGCTGACCGTGCAGACGGACAACCGGATTGATGCCGACGGTGAAATGCAAGTCGGAGCATCCGAGCGCACGGACATCGTCCAGAATTTTATTGATCGAGATAATGGGCATGGTAATTCCTCCGTTTCTTCCTGTTTAACGATTAGACCGTGTATGTAACACGGACAAGCTCATCCATTGTGGTGACGCCCTGCTGTACCAGATCAGCGACGTTATCACGCAGCAGCTTGGTGCCGTTTGCACGCGCGGTGCGCTCCAGCTCATCGGAGCTTGCGCCGTTTGCGATCAGCGTGGAGATATCGCCGGAGCAGTGGATGATCTCGTGGATCGCAGTACGTCCGCGATAGCCGCCGCCGCACTCATTGCAGCCGACTGCATCGTAGATCGGAACAGAATGGTCAATATGCATCAGCTCATTCTCTTCCGGCGTGGACATTCTCTGCTTTCTGCACTTCGGGCAGAGCACCTTAACGAGACGCTGTGCCACAACGCCGATCAGCGAGGATGCGACCATGTAAGACGGAATACCCATATCGACCAGACGGACGATTGTCGAAGCAGCGTCGTTGGTATGGAGGGTGGAAAGAACGAGGTGTCCGGTGATAGCGGCGCGGATACCGATTTCAGCGGTCTCGCCGTCACGCATCTCACCGATCATGATAACGTCAGGGTCCTGACGGAGAATGGAACGAAGTGCTGCCGGGAAGGTCATACCGGACTTAACATTGATCTGGCACTGGTTGATGCCGTCCATCTGCTTTTCAACCGGGTCCTCAACCGTAACGACGTTGACTTCCGGTCTAGCGATTGCGCCGAGCGCTGCATACAGAGTGGTGGACTTACCGGAACCGGTCGGACCGGTAACGAGGATAACGCCGTGCGGGCACTTGATCATGCTCTCGAACAGGCGGAAGTTGTAATCGGACATACCGAGCTCGTGCAGACCGCGCGTCTTGATTGCGCCGGTGGAGAGGATTCGGAGAACGATCTTTTCACCGTGAACCATCGGGAGCGAGGAAACACGAAGGTCAAGCGGAACGCCGTCAACCGTCTGGGAGAAACGGCCGTCCTGCGGGATACGCTTTTCAGCGATGTTCATACCGGAGATCAGCTTCAGACGGGTGGAGAGCTGATTCTGGACGTTGGAAGAAACATTCATCAGCGTGACAAGGTCGCCGTTGACACGGACACGGATCTGGGTGTACTTCTCGAACGGCTCGAGGTGAATATCCGTTGCTTCCATACGGAATGCATTTTCGACGATCTGCGTTGCGAGCTTAACGATCGGGGCGCTCTCAACACGGTCTCTCGATTCTTCATCATCTATCATCTCGCCCTGAGAGGAGTCGATGCCGAGGTCGCCGAGGTCGGTCATCTGATATGCCTTACCGATCGCCTTCTTGATTGCGGAACGGGTTGCCAGAACCGGAATACAGTCATAACCGGTCTTGACCTTGATATCTTCAAGAATATTGAAGTTCACAGGATCATCCGTAGCAACGGTCAGACGGCGGCCGGTCTTATTGATCGCAATAACACAGTTGCGCTCTGCAAGATCCTGCGGAACCATGCGTGCGATCTCACCGTCAACCTCGACGTTGTTCAGGTCAACAAACGGTGTCTGCAGCTTCACAGACAAAGCCTGCGCGAATTTGATGTCGGACATAAATCCCATCTCGACAATGACTTCACCGAATTTCTTCTGATCCGTCGATTCGCGCTGTCTCTGCAGCACCTGCTGCAGCTGCTCAGGGGTGATGTGACCTTCCTCGACGAGGTAGTCACCGATGCGGATGTTTCTCATAATCCAACCTCCAAAAAACTCTTGAAAAATATGCCAAACTGTGGTAGAATAGAATAACAGTACAAACCATAAAGGAGGTACCGTTATGTACCAAAAATTTTTGCCGGCTGCACTGGCAGCACAAACGGGCTGGAAGGAATGGCCGTCCTTTGGAGATGACCTTGCCAAATTCCTGCTCTTTGCGATCCCCGTCGTATTTATCTACGGCATCTGCATCGGCAGCTTCCTGAATGTCGTGATCATTCGGCTGCCGCGCGGCGAATCCCTCATCAAGCGGTCCTCACACTGCATGACCTGCGGTGCCAAGATCCGCATCATTGATCTGATCCCGGTGTTCAGCTGGCTGTTCCTGAAAGGAAAATGTCACAGCTGCGGGGAAAAGATCTCTCCGCGATACCCCATTGTCGAGGCATTGAACGGAATCCTGTATGTGATTGACCTGCTGATATTCGGCGTCAATTTCAACTGCGTGATCATGATGCTGTTCACATCCATTCTGATCTGTGTCGCATTCATTGACTGGGATACGATGGATATGTACGTTCCGATGCTTCTGCTGATTGCAGCGCTTGCAATCCCCTCTCATTTTCTGACATACATTCCGCTGAAGGAGCGGATCATCGGAATCTTTATTATCAGTGTGCCGTTCCTGCTGATCGGTGAGATCAGCGGCGCTTACATCAAGAAGAAAACCGGTGAAAAGGTGCGCGGTATTGAACTTGGCGATACCATTCTGATGGCATGTGCCGGCGCTCTGATCGGCTGGAAGGCGATGATTCCCTCCGCGTTCATCGGCATTATTCTTGCTGCAATCTTCGGACTGATTATCAAAAAGGTAACAGGCAGTTCCAAATTCGCATTCGGACCTTACCTCTGCATAGGACTCTGGATCGGTGCAATGTTCGGCGAGGAGATCACCATGTGGTATATCTTACAGCTCCCGAAGGACGATCCCATTCAGTATTACAGTGCATTTCTCCTGCGGTAAATAATCCGCAAGATAGGGCAGCCGGCGGCAACACCGGCTGCCTTTCTTTATGCGTTATGCTTTTAGGATACTGCAGTTGTTGTGGTACCGAGCAGTGCGCGCTGGAGCGAATAAGCCGGATCCTGTGCCGGATCATATGCAGCCAGATTGCCTGCAACAACTTCCTTCTGCATTGCAGCAGGGTAATCATCAATTTCATTCGGATTGGTGAAGATAAAATAGAAGCTGGTGTAGGTATCAGGCTCGGTTCCCACTGTAATTGCTCTGTAGCGGTTGCACTCATCAACGAAATATGAATGCTCAGCGCTTTCACTTGCAGTCGGAACAAGTCTCGGCTTGTAGTCGATTGCAGCAGAACGGTAACCGTCAGCAGCATTCAGAACATTCTTCATCGAGAACGATGCAACCGATGCACTTGTAGGCTCACCGCGGAAAAGCCCCTTGGAGCCTCTGCGAATCTCACGGCTGGTGATCGAAACGCTGAAGTTCTGCGGCGAAAACTCGACACTCTCCGCCTTCGCACCTGTGACTGCGGTAATGATGCTGCCGCTCTCATCGGTCTTCGTTGTAGGAGCAGTCGTAGATGTAGAAACCGTCGAACTGGTCTCATCCGTTGTGACGACAGGGATCGTGATTGCGGATTCTGCTTTTCCTTTCAGAGCATTCAGCGAGAATGTATAATCGTAGTTGCCATAGAGCTTCGGGTTGACGCTCCAGACATTGACGCTGTATGTTCCGTCAGCTCCAAACGAGTCGGGATTGGTGATCGCTGCGCCGTTCACGCCAACAGCATCAAACGGGAATGTGAACAGAACCAGTCTGCCCTGATTCAGTTTGCGGCTTGTGAATTCGCTGAGTTTCTTCATTTTACCAAGATTTGCATCAGTAATCGTCTCGGTATTGTCAAAGCAGAGCACATAGATTTTGCCCTTGATATCAAGGAATTTACGATCATTGAAATAATAATTGTAAAACTCCTTTACATCACTCAGCATTTCAGTGGTCGGTTTAACAGTCTGATAATCGCCGTCCTTATAATCAAACGGCTTTCTTTGCGCAAATGCACGCACTCTGTCAGCATATTTCAGGTTACTCTCGATACATCTTCTCATATTATCAATACAAGCGGTCGTGTTTTCAAAATTCGAGCTTCTGACAAAGAATTTTGAAACAGGATCCAGGAGCTGAACCGCACTGTACATGATAATCGAGAAAATTGCCATAACGATGATAAGCTCAAGCAGGGTAAAGCCCTTTAGCTTTCTCATAATACATGACACTCCTTTCATTTCATTTTACTTAGCCGCGCACATGCAGATGCACGCGGCTAAGAGTTGGTTCAGCTTCTCAGATTGACAACATTGCAGGAGAGACGCGGGGTATCGCCGGTCGGATTCTTCGGATCGAAATCCGGATTCCATGTGTACGTGATTCCACCATAGTAGGAAGGAATATTCGTTCTGGGGTTCACATCATACATGTTGTAATCCAGTGTAAGTCTTTCATTCGCTGGAAAGCATTTTCCATCTGCATAGTCCGCTCCGCTGTTATCAAGCGAATCAATCAGTGCCAGATCGTCCGTATCCGTCGGATCAAGATCCTTATAAAGTGCACCAAGCGTTGCGCGGTCAGAGGAATTCGTCCATTCGTATGTATGACCGGCGTCATCCCTGATCTTTGTGAAAATCAGAACTTCGAGAGATCCTGCTTGATCTCGGGATGTACCGTCATCATTCTTCTCAGGAACGTCGATTGTCAGGAGTGTACCTGCGGTTGTGTGCTCTTTAATTGGAGGTGAGATCGAGACTTTATTCTGATCAGTGAGTCCGGTCAGATCTTCTTCTGTGATTGTCTGTTCCGTAACAGGAGCTTCTTTATGTTCCGTGTCACTGAGCTTATAGGCAAGACCTCTGATAATAATCTTCGTGATCGGATCCGACAGTGCCTGACCGGAATGTGCAGTATCACGCTGCATATTGAGTTGAATCGTAAACACATCCGGCTGATCAGCATAAGTAGCGTTTGCCTTAGTAAAGACAATAAAACGGTAATTGGTATTCGGATTGATGAGCATTTGCTGCGCGTCTTCTGTTTTGCCGTTTCCGCGCTCCATCCTGTCAGCATTGACCATATACTCAGTTCCTGAAATATTGTTAATCGCAAAAGTCTTTCCCGCAGGGGTTGCCTTTTTGCTGCTTAACGAAACCTTGATTTCAGTGCGTCCCGGGTATTTTTCATCTGCAACACTCGGCCTTGCTTCTGCCCATGTTTTTGAACCGTCAGAAAGCAGCATGTTATCAGCGAATTTCGCTTCATAGGCAAGTCGCCGGTTAAGCTGGTTAGTCGCCTTCATAGTTGCATTCACCAGCGACATAATCTCCGTCAGAAGCAAAGCAATGACCGCATAGATACCGATCGAAATCACAACTTCGATCAGCGTCATGCCTTTGAGCTTACGTTTGCTTTTCATTGCAATTCTCCTTTCGTTAGCTTGCGCCCTGGTAGTTCTTGCCGAACTTATCATTGTTGTTGCCAACCATGATATTACCGCTCTGCGAGTTCGCCTGACCGGTACCGGTTCTCTTGATTGTCGGTGTGCCAGGTGCAGAAGGTCTGTTGTAGTCGCCGAGATAGACACAAAGCGGAATGTTCGCAATGTCCATTTCCTTGACGTAGAGTGTGCCGAGACCAACAGCATATTTGTCCTTCGAGAACGGAGAATCAAATTCCTGAGAATTGGTATACTCTCGATATACTACAGATTTCACCTTTGTATCATCTGTGCCCGTCGTACTGGACAATGTTGTTTCCGGCATAATCACTTCAGCATTGAACAATGAACCGTTTTTGAAATAAGCTGTATCACCTGCTTCACCATAGACAACGATATTGGGGATCATTTCAAACTTGCAGGCATCCTTATCCCCGGTTGTGAACATGTCTTTCCATGTCGGATTCAGTACAAGCTCATTCTCTGAAGTCATCTGTCCGGGATAGATCGGGCTGCTGATGACATCATATTCTCCGTCGTCAATCTGCTTGTAAGCACCGGATGTCATGATCATGAGCGGCTGAGATGTAGAAAGGCTCTCATCCAGGAAGAACAGACAGTCGGTTCTGCCAGCAAAATACGGTGTATCATCTTCAATCGACTTCTCCGCATAGCCTGTTACATTTGCGTCTCCGTATCCGCCGCTGTAATAGCCGCTGTTATTCACAACGATTGTCACCTGACGGTTCTGGCATTCGCCCTTGAGAAGGATTGCAAGCGGATTGCCTCCGTTCTTCGTCGGATCAACAAAGATCGTTGTGTGTCCGCCGCTGCCGTCTCCAAGGTCAAGCACAGTATTCTTTGTAATAACACCAACTGTGCCGAGGCTTACCTTTTCCTGTCCGTCAAACGCACCGTCTTTCGGACGGGAAATGATCGTAACAGATTGGGTGGTGAGCCCATCCATTTTTTTAGTCTCAGCCATGGGGTATTTCTTACAGAATTCAGTTGCACTGCTGTAATACTTAATATTATCATTCTTTGTAGTTCTGGTGTCAAGCGGAGGAATGAAGCTGTTATCTGTCTGCGCTTGCTGGTCAGCAAAATCAAGCGTAGTCACGCCGACCGGAGTCGTATAAGGCACATATGTCATAAGCGTATTGTTCGAATTTGTCGGATCATCTGCATACTTCACCTGAACGCCCCAGGCATGACCGCAGGCATAGCTTTCCTGACAGAGCGGATCATTTTGCCAATTTGTTGTCGCATCTGCCTCAGTTGCAGCCGCAAGATCCCAGCGCAGATACTGCGTAAAGATCTCATCCTGTCTGCTGCCGAACGGGAAGAGGCTGTAATCCGGAGCAGTATATGCAGTGCCGTCCGGTCCGTCGCCATAGAATTTACCATCCGGATTTCCGTTGCTCAGAATTTTCTGAACAAGCTGTGCATATCCTTCGCCCTTAGCCGTATCAACTGAAAATTCCTTCATGCCAAGGCTTTCGATAATTGCATGGGTAGAAGAATTGACAATCGTCTTATTATCCTTGTCGACATATGCATCTCCCTCACGCGAATATGGTGTATTACAAATATCTTCAAGTGAAGGATTACTCAAGCCATTAACTTTAGTTTCCTCATTCGAATAGTTAATGCTCCTCGCGTAGATTCCGCCGCCGACGTACAGACTCTTGCCGTCCCTGCTGCCATTAACAGTCAGTGTACCGGCGCAGACAATCGCGCCCGAAATCGTAAGATCATTAAACGCCAGACCTTGCTGCTGATTCAGATTAATGACAAGCTCACCATTCGGATTTGTGAAGATAAGGTCTCCAAAGATAAACTTTCCGCCGTTTATCGTGAGTTTATTTGAATTGCAGAAAATATCGCCGCCGACATACCCCTTGCTGCCACCGTAATTTGTCTTCTGTACATTTTCGCCAACAAATCTGGCAAGAGTTGTGTCCAACGCAGATTCCATATCAGAATCTGCGTCTGGATCAAAAATGTACATATCGCCCAGCATTTTCTTCGGCATTCCGCTCAGCGCATTGGTGTAAATATTGACAGGTTTATCCAACGAGTTATAACCTGTTAATCCACCAACTATTGTTTCGGTATTCTTGCCGAATGACAATCTGCCGTCGCAGTAAATATACGGTGTATCTCTATAGAGATACGTCGCATTTTTGTCCTCATTCCAGCCTTTAACATCCGATGAGAAGTACGAGTTGTCCTTAATGCTGTAATTTCCATAGAACTGCACGCCCTCGCCCTTCGACTGGAAATCAAAGTACATGTGCGTATCTGCATTAAAGTTTCCGACAAAGATGCCATTACCGACTGTTGTAGGATCGTTCGAGAAGCCGTTTGCGCCGCCCCAACCATCATAATTTGTTCTGCCTGGCGGGAAGCGCGTGATACCGAAGGTCTGCGGTCCGAGGCAGAGCAGGTTATTCGCACTGGTCCAACCTGCGCCGGAACCTGTGTACATTGCATTGGCGAGATTAGAAGCAGACTTGCTGCCGGGATCGCCGCTGCCGGGATTTTCGCTGTAGGTCAGCGTATCCGTGACAAACCACGATGCGGTATTATGCGCATCGGATTCCACATCGTTCTGATAGTTCTCAAAAATGTAGTTTACCGTCGTACTTTCAGAGGCATTCTTACCTTTTCCAACGGAAGCAGTAACAGTAATTTTCCAGCCGCTCTGGCAGCGAACGGAGCCCGTCTCCTGGTCCCAGATATAGTTATCAGCAACAGGCTGAACGAACGCTTTGACTGCAGCGCCGGGTGTCAGCGCGATTTTAGAATCGGCCACGCCGACGGTTATTTCTCCGCCTTCGGCAGGAAGATCCTTAACCCAGTCATAAAAACCGGGGTCATTAAAAGCGGAATTTGAGATCGCATCCAATACACCCTGCGCCGTATACTGTGCCTGATTCTCATAGAAAGTGTAGTACGAACGGCGGTTTGCTGATGTTGTTAAAGTCAGCGTAGACATCAGGAACACGACCATAACCATCATAACAGATACGACGGTAAACAGGACGGAACCTTCTGCCTTTCCTTTCCTCCTGATTTCGTTCATTAGAAACCACCTTTCTCAACTGCGGATAGCCTTCTTAAAGATCTCTCTAAGAAGGCATATCCAAACGATCATTTACTCATGATTCTGCTGCCGGAGCAGTTACATCCTGCCACTCTTTGCCATCCCAAATCGTATCGTCATACGCAGGACCGATTTCCGGCTTGGTCGGCTCCTGCATATAGAATGTGCGGTAAGCGATGGTAACGATGGTATAGCCCGGCTTAATATCCTTCGGGATATTCTTCTCGTCATCGTTGTTCTGCGGAGCTTCCTGCTCAATCGGATTACCCTCGTCGTCAAGCTCAGGCTCTGCCTGCGGCTGAGGCTCCTCCTGCGGCTGCTCGCCCTCAAGATAAGACTCGTTGAAGTCGCACTTCTTCAGCGAAACAGATTCGATCATCATCGTGTCTTTATTTTTCTCAGCATACTCATTGACAGCATCCAGAAGCGCCATTGTGTCCTCACGGTTAATTTCGAGAACCAGCGAAGCGCTGCTGGAGCCGACAGTCTGAGAACCGCGTGCGCTGAGGAGACTCGACTTGCTCATCTTCTCCTTCGCAGCTTCTTTCAGAGAGCCGTCAAGGTCAGCATACTCATAAAGCGGATAGGTCACAATGCTCGGCGTATAGTAATAGTAGCTGAGCGCTGTGGTGCCCTGTTCAGAGAGCTTAACGGTATCCTTTACCTCGACGCCGTCCTCCTGGAACTTCTCGATGTTGATGAACTTATCCTGGATGAATTTGCCCAGTTCAACAGAAGTCATCTCATCGGTAAACTTTTCAGCCTCGTCCAGACCTTCCTGATACTTGGTCTGGATGATCTCCTGTTTTTTCGGGATCAGCTTGAATTCGGTTCTCTTCTTTTCCCACTGAGCAGCGACTTCTTCGCGTTTCGTTTTGTTTTCGTTGAGGGATTCCCACTTCGGCTTAATGAATACAAATATACCAAGCAGGAAAATAACTACAACAACTACGATCAACAGAACAATTCTGTCACGATATCCGAATTTCATTTACTTAGCCTCCTTATCGCTGGTAATCTCAGGGAAGTCAGTCTTGGTACCCTGCATCTTCACGTTCAGGTTCATTTTGATGCGCTTCTTTGAAGTTTCAGGTTCCTTTGTGCCGATCTGGTTGCCTTCATCGTCCAGAATCGGCTCGCCCTGCTGATCTTCCTCTTTGATTGCAGTTTCAGAAAGCGAATATCCATCGTAATTGACGGACTGAACATCGCTCAGAGCGCGCAGTGCTTCAATGATTTTTTCCGGCGTCTTCGGCATCGGAATGTCCTTGTCACGATCAACATTCAGCTCCATAGTATATACGCCGGCGGAGTAGTCGAACTTTGTGATTTCGTACATTTCCTTTGCTGCTTCCTCATCCTCAGCGCCGAGGCTCTCCTGAACCACCTTATTGATGGTATCGTCAAGCTCCTTATACTGAGCGGAAGTCGGCTTCGGACGGCTCTCGAATGCACGGAATGCATCCTTCACGCCTTCGGTATACGTTGTAACAGCCGTCTGGCGCTGTGTCAGCATGGCATTCTGTGCGTCCAGATCCTTTGCAAGTTGGCTGTCTATCATTGCATTGTAGTTATCAATGTCCTTCTTGACCATGTTATTCTGGATCGTCAGGAACATCCAGCCTGCGAAGCAGATACCCGCGGAAACGAGTGCGCAGATACCGAGCAGTGCAAAATAAGAGGAATCCGAACGGATCTTATTATTGTTGACGGTATCGGTCTCGAGAAGGTTGATGCGCTCGGTTTCCTTGTTACGCTTGAACATTGCGCCGATGGCGTTTGCGTAAGAGGAGAACTCGAGGTTTTCATAGCCGTGGATCTGCGGCGGAACATTGATGATGCTGGTGCGGATGCCCATCTTTTCCAGCTCGTTGGTAAGACGGACATACTCGTGGGTATCGCCGTAGAAGATGACATTCTCGATCATCTCGCTGCCGGGCTTGGATTTCTGGAACTGCAGCATACGGAAGATGTTCTCATTGACTGCCTCAAAGACGTAGTCTTCGGAATCATCGTAGTCTTCTGCGGAAATCGAAGCGAAACGGGAGAACGAGAGTTGTCCCTTTTCATACAGGTTGAGGGAGATGAAGTTGTTGTCGATCTGAACAGCAAGCAGCGGCATCTTGGATTTGACCTTGGTATCTGCGAGCAGAACCTTTGTGATGCAGTTGCAGCCGATCATAACGCTGCGCAGGTTAATCTGCAGCATATTGAAGACGCGCTTATAGCAGTCAACGACTTCAAACGGGCATGCAGTCGCAAGGACCTTCACAGCGCCGTCGGTCTGATCGGAATCACCGACGACAATGTAGGAAACCGAGTAGGAATCATCAATGCCGAGTGCGGCAGCCATTTCCGCACGAACCATCTTCATGAAATCCTGCTGCTTTTCAGCCTTCTGAATATGCAGCTCCTTGAAGATCGTCATGTTCGAGGAAATGCTGACGATTGCCTCTTTATCGGGCATTTTATTGGTGCGGAGCACCTGATTGATCAGGGTTGCAAGACGCGGAACGTCACGGACGTGTCCGTTTACGATAACCTCTTCCTCGAGGTTCAGCGTAGCAGCAGAACTGATACGGATTCTTCCGTTGTTTTCAGTTCCCTTAATGATCCTGATATTGCGGTCAGTAATGTCAAAGGAAAGCATTTGCGAAATCCACCTCTCAATTTATTCTTGGATATGTTCGAATTTGTGCGGCAGCGGCTGCCGCCGCACAAACGATTGCCGTCGGGATTATGCGTCGCCCAGGTTGCCGATCGAATCGTACAGTGCCGGGAAGAACGCTGCGCAGACAAGACCGATGACAACGCCGAGAACGATGAGCATGACCGGCTCGAGCATCGAGCACAGGCGCTTAACAGCGGCGTCAGCTTCTTCGTCGTAGTATTCAGCAGTCTTTGCAAGAATGTCATCCAGCGCACCGGATTCCTCACCGACAAAGATGATCGAACAGAACATGGAGTCGAAGATATCGGCTCTCTGAATAGAGGAGCTGAGCGTTTCACCGCTCTTGACCTCGTCGATAATATCGCGGAACTTCATGGAGATGTAGGAGTTGTTCAGGGTATCCGCGGAACGCTTCAGACACTCGACCATCGGCAGACCGGAAGAATAAAGGGATGCCATTGTCTGTGCGAAACGTGCTGTGTAGATCTTAACGACCAGCTTGCCGAAGCCCGGTCCTTTTATAATGAAGCGGTCCCATTTCATCCGGACATTCGGGAGCTTCATTGCATAAACGAATGCGAAGATTGCCGCTGCAACCAGCAGGATCAGGATCAGCCAGTGTGCCACAAGGAATTTACCGATATTCATCATGACCTTGGACAGTGTCGGCATATCGTCCGGATTATCATACAGATCCTCGAAGGTCGGCATGATGAACACGAAGACGCCGATAACAACTGCAACTGTCAGGATAACGAGGATGATCGGGTAAACCATCGCGCTCTTGATCGTATTGGCGAGCTTGTTCTGGTTTGCATAGTAGTCACTCAGTCGCTGCATGATGATATCCATCTGACCGGACGACTCACCTGCACCGACCATTGATGTCAGCAGAGTCGGGAAGACGCTGCCGTGTACTTCGAGCGCATCGGAGAAGGATTCACCCTTCTGCACGTTCTCATACACATCACGCCATACGTTTCGAGCAGCTTCGCTCTCCTGCTCTTTGCAGAGAATGTCGAGTGCCTTCACCAATGTCAGACCGGAAGTCAGCATCGCAGCCATCTGACGGGTTGCAAAAGCCAAGTCTTTCGTCTTGAACTTTTTGATCGTCTTGGTGCTGCTCTGGCGTTCCTTGTAATCGGTGACGTACATTCCCTTTTCTCGGATTTTTGCCAAAAATTCCTGCTCGTCTTCTGCCGTCATAACGCCCTTGCGCACGTTACCGACTGCATCCTTTGCAGTATAAGAAAAACTCATTGGCATAAAACCACCTCCTGCAAGCCTGTATTAAGTTTTTGAAGCATTGCGCCGAGCGATGCCGCTCTGCTTCTGCATAACCCTGTGGGCTTCGTTCGTCCGCCGCAGACTGCCGCGTTTCTCCGCTGTGTACCAGCGTGAACCGCACAGACGATCTGCAAATGGGCATAGCAATAGCCGCACATAGATCCATAGGGATATTATACCACAGATGATAGACAAATGCAACTATGTTTCAACCAAAATTTGCGGTCCAAATTTAGTTGTTTCGCCTAATCGTTCCGCGGCTCAGCCATAGACTGTTTCAGGATGATCCTGCCGGGGATCACATACCTGGAAGGCTGCTCAAGCGGATTTTCGATCCGCTTGAGCAGCAGGGAAACTGCGGCATGTGCCATTTCCGCAAGATCGACCTCGACGGTCGTGATCGCAGGCACGCACATATCGGAGACCGTGTAGTTATCGTAGCCGGTGACGGAGATATCCTCCGGCACGCGCAGATCGCGCCGCTGGAGTGCGCCGATCACGCGGAACGCAGTCTCATCGCAGTTGCATACAAAAGCTGTCGGCATCTCCTCCGGAAAATCGAATTCCGTGAGGCTGTAGCCGTTCGGGAGCCGGTCCTCGAGCGTCCATTCCTGCCGGTATTCCAGACCGTTTTCCATCAGACATTTGATATAGCCGAGGAAGCGGTCATGGATGCTGCTGGTCGCCGTGACCGTGCCGATAAAGCCGATCTTTTTGTGACCGAGCTGCACAAGACGGTCTGTCATCAGATAGCTGTCATAGAAATTATCTGAAATGACAGCGTCGATCTCGCTGTGTTTATCATAAAAATCCAGGAACAGCATCGGCAGATGCAGCGATGCAAGATGTTCCAGATAATCCGTTGCGAGCTGTCCGACGATGATGAGTCCGCGAACCTGCCGCTCGGCAGCGATCCGCGGCAGAACGCCTGCGCGCTCATCCGCTTCGGAAATACTCTCATAGACGGAATACAGATTGCAGTGTGTCAGCTCCTTGGAAACGCCTGCTGTCAGGAACCAGTAGAAGGTTCCGCGGACATTGGCGAAGCGCTCGCTGGTCAGGATTCCGATGCTGCCGCCCTGCTGCTGGATCTCCGGTACCGCCTTGCGCGGCGTCCGCGGTGCAGAGGGCCGGTATCCAAGCTCGGAAGCGCGCTCCTTGATCCGTCTGCGCATATCCTCGCTGACACCGCCGCGGTCGTTCAGTGCGTTGGAGACTGTCACAACGCTGACGCCCAGCTCTTTTGCGATGTCGGACATCCGGATGCCGTTTTTCATAGGAACTCCTCCGTTATCCGCAGTTGCATGTATATAACCTTGTATAAATAGTATACAGTGCCTGCGGATACTTTTTATTTATTATATCACATCTTTTTTAATTTGTAAATAGCAAAGCAAAAAAACTTTGAGTATAAAATGACGGTTTTTTGTATCGGAACCGGTCTATCATTTTCCGAAATGTATTATAAGATTGACAAAAAATCTCTTTTTCAATCTCGAAAATTATGCATTCTAGTCTTTTCAACAGGGTGCGCACATATTTTTTGTGCAGGGTGTTCAAAATCAACATATATAATTTGTGAACATTCGTATTTGTTCTCTCTTGCGATTTCACAAAAAATGGTGTATGATAATATCAGCCGGATATGAGATGCGGGCTTTCACCGCGGAAACCTGCCTCAGCACCGGAAAACAAACAACTGTGAGATAAGGAAAAGAGGAAAAAACCATGAGCAAGAAACTGTTTGCTGTACTTGCAGCATCGGCGTCGCTGCTGATGCTCTGCACCGCCTGCGGCAGCTCCGAAGCGGAGTCCTCTGCCGAGGAGACCACCACCGCCCCCGTCACGACCGCTGCGACTGAGGAAGCACCGGCTGAGACCGCGGCACCCGTTGTCGCTGAGGATGTCGAATTTGAAGAAGCCGTTGTAGCAGGCTCCGGCGATGCGATCCTTGCAATCACCGACGGTCAGTGGTATGTGCAGTACTGGGGCACCAAGGACGATCTGCTGACCTATGACGCAAAAATCGCACACATCGACGGCGACGGCGATTACACGGTCGGCGTCAATGTCGGCACAAAGGGCGCACAGTTCGATATCACCGGCGATCCGGCCAACGGCTACACCTGCGGCGGCGTGGATTTCGCTGCAATCAAGGTCTTTGACGGCACCACGCTCTACCCGAATATGAGCATCGAGATCAAGGAGATCCGCGTAGACGGCAAGCCGATCGAAATGACCGCAAAGAACTATACCTCGTCTGATGACGGCACAGAGATGCGCTCCAACATCTATAACCACTTCGTCAGCAAGTTCCCGGATGACGCACACACCGCTGACGGCGCTGTCACCGGCGAATTCGGCGAGTATTCCTCAATGATCATCAATCCCGATGATGTCGCAAGCTGGACAACCATCGAGGTTGACTTCACTGTCACCGGCACCGGAGACGGCGCACCGGCTGAGGGCGAAGACGGCGAAGCTGCCGAATCCGCAGCAGAGACCGACGCAGCAGAGACCGACGCAGCGGAAACCTCCGAAGCTGCCGCGGGCTGATCCCGACCGTAAAAGCAAAGCACCTGTCACACTGCATGACGGGTGCTTTTTTTCTGTTTCACCGCGCCAATGCTCTATATAAATAGTATGGCTGCTCAAAGCGGTGTATGCCAGTTTCCGGCAAGATACCTGCGCAGAATGACGATATCCTTCAGATTCACAGTACCGTCCGCGTTGAGATCCGCGGCTTCGGTGTCAATCGTTTCGCCCCATCCGCCGACCGCATAGCGGCGCATCGCAACAACATCCTTGAGATCCACCTCACTGTCGCTGTTTGCGTCGCCCTTCCGAATGCGCGGCACCGGTTCGGTCGTCGTCGTTGTCGTGGCTGTTGTCGTCTCAGGAGCCGTTGTGGTGGTCTCAGTGGTCGTGGCGGTCGTCGTTGTCGTTGTTGTGGTGGCAGTCGTTGTTGTAGTAGTCGTCGTTGTTGTCGTTGTTGTCGTAGTGGTGGTGGTCGTAGTGGTGGTAGTTGTAGTCGTCGTGGTGGTCGTTTCCGGCGCAATATTGACCGCACCGTTTTCCTTTGTTACCGCGACATTCTCCAGATTGCCGTCCATGAACTTATCAATATTCAGCTCCAGCGGATAAGAGGATCCGCGTTCTGCATCCTCCGGCACATCAAACTGGAGCGAAAGCAAAATACCGTTGCCTGTGATATTCGAGGCGCCGACCGTACCGATGCCGATTGTATGCGTCTCCGGATTGTCATAGACCTTCATTTGCAGCATATTCGCAATGCTGCCCTTCTGATAATCCGGCTGCTCCACATCTTTCAGAACCGGTGTCAGACCGCTCTCCCCGTATGAAATCGTGAAGCCGGAATTTGCAAATCCGGTGTTGTTCCGCATCAGGACATTGATATAGACCGTATCCCCCGGCATCGCGGTCACGGTGCTGAGATAGAGACACGGCTCCTTCTGTGCCGCCTCCGCATACCGGATTCCGGACATGAAAGAACAGACCGCAGCGAACGTACATGCCGCAGCAGTCAGAATAGAACAAATGCGCTTGTTCTGCATAGATACCCTCCCGACGGCATGCACTATTCAAATCGAATAATATTTTTCAATATACACGCCTTCTTAATGTAATTATAACACAAAAGCCAATGAATGTCAAGCAAAAGATATCCCGTATTGCAAATACAATACGGGATATGCTTTTCGTATGTCTCAGCCCTGATTCTGCTCGGCAACGAGACGGTCTGCGCCGTACATCTTGCGGAGCTTCGGCTTCTCAATCTTGCCCGTGGGGTTGCGCGGAACATCCGCGAAGATGATTTTGCGCGGACGCTTATAGCGCGGCAGTGCCTCACAGAACTTGTTCATCTCCTCCTCGGTGCAGGTCTCGCCGTCCTTCAGAGAGATGATTGCCGCTGCGATTTCACCGAGGCGCTTATCCGGCAGACCGATTACGGCAACATCCTTGACCTTGCTGTTCGTGCGGATAAAGTCCTCGATCTGAACCGGATAGAGATTCTCTCCGCCGGTGATGATGACGTCCTTCTTGCGGTCTACGAGGAAGACAAAGCCGTCCTCATCCTCCTGTGCCATATCGCCGGTACGGAGCCAGCCGTCCGGCATAAGCACCTGCTTCGTCGCCTCTTCATCGTGGTAGTAGCAGGTCATGACGCCCGGTCCCTTGACGCAGAGCTCACCGACTTCGCCGCGCGGCACGATGTCGCCGTTCTCGTCGATGATCTTGCTCTCCCAGCCGAAGCCTGCCTTGCCGATCGCGCCGACCTTGTGGATATTCTCCACGCCGAGATGCAGCGCGCCCGGTCCGATGGATTCGCTCAGACCGTAGTTTGTATCATACTGATGATTCGGGAAGTATTTTTTCCAGCGCGTGATGAGGCTCGGCGGAACCGGCTGTGCGCCGATATGCATGAGCCGCCACTGCGAAAGCTCATAATCGCTCAGAGAGACCTTTCCGCTCTCGATCGCATCAAGAATATCCTGTGCCCACGGCACCAGCAGCCAGACGATCGTGCATTTTTCCGAGGAGACCGCATCGAGGATCACGCTCGGGGAAACACCGCTCAGCAGAACCGCCTTGCCGCCGACCAGAAAGCTGCCGAACCAGTGCATCTTTGCGCCGGTGTGATAGAGCGGCGGAATGCAGAGGAACACATCGTCCTTGGTCTGACCGTGATGCGCCTGCTCAACCTTGCAGGCATGCATCAGGCTCTCGTGATTGTGCAGGATTGCCTTCGGGAAGCCGGTCGTACCGGAGGAGAAATAGATCGCCGCATCATCCGCATCGGTCAGCAGGATTGCAGGCGTTGTGCTGGGACAGTTTGCAGTGAGCTGATCATAGCTTTCCGCAAAGCCCGGGCAGCCCTGTCCGACATAAAGCAGCATGCGGTCATTGCCGAGCGTATCGACAACCTCCTCCACTCTGCCGATAAACTCCGGACCGAAGACCAGCACGGAGATATCTGCCAGCCCGACGCAGTATTCGATCTCATCCGCAGCATAGCGGAAATTCAGCGGAACAGCCAGCGCACCGACCTTGAGAATGCCGAAGTAGATCGGCAGCCACTCGATGCAGTTCATCAGCAGGATACCGACCTTATCGCCCTTCTTGACGCCGCGCGAGATCAGGAAATGTGCAAAGCGGTTTGCTTTTTCATTAAAGACCTTCCATGTGATTTCGCGGCGGTAGAAATTGGGGCGGCGCGGTTCAATCAGTTCATATTCCTTCCATGTCACTCTGCGCGGCTCAATCACAGAGGGATTCAGCTCAACAAGCGCGACATCATTGCCATAGAGCGCAGCATTCCGCTCTAAGATTTCAGTAATCGGCATAAAACTTCGTCCTTTCCGTTCTGTTTTCGTCCGATTCCGGAGACCGGAATCGCAATATATCCATTTTAGCACAAAAAAGCGCTAAAGTCAAGAGCTATTTGCAATCTCTCCCTGAAAAAGTCTCTTTTCCCCTTTCTTTCCGGAAAAAACCGTAAATTTCTGAATTTTCCTCAAAAAATTCAAAAAAGGTATTCCCTTTTTTCCGGATTTCTGGTATAATAAATGTAATCGTGTCTTTTTGACCGAAATGATTTCAATGGAATACAGGAGATGATAGCATGCTGAAGCGTTTGCTTGCTTCCGCGGCGGCTGCAATCCTGACAGCCGCAGTTGTGATCGGACAGATCAAGCCGATCAAAGCGAGCGCCCTGCTCTTTACGCCGAATGCGACCGTGCAGAGTGAAGCCGCAATTCTGATGAATACCGATCTCAATGAGATCGTCTACGAAAAGAACGCCGATATGAAGGAGATGCCCGGCTCACTGGTGCATATCATGACTGCGGTGATCGTGCTGGAGGAATGCGCGGATATTTCGGGCACCAAGATTGCAGCGAAAGAGGAAATGTTCGATGTCTTTGATCAGGACGAATATCCCGAGGATCTCCGCAAGGCGAGCATCGAAGCCGGTGAATCGCTCACCGTTGAAGATCTGCTCTATGCCATGATGCTGACCTCCTCGATCGAAGCCGCCTATATGCTCTGCGATAAATTCGGTGACGGCAGTCAGGATGCATTCGCGGAGAAAATGAACGCCAAGGCAGAAGCGCTCGGCATGACCAATACGCGCTTCCTCAACGGAACAGGTCTTTACAGCGCCCGTCAGCTTACGACGGCACGTGATCTCATGACGCTGCTTTCCTACGCCATGACCGTTCCGCGGTTTGAGGCGATTGCATGCGCGAACACCTACACCCCTGCCGTTGCCGCAACCTATGAAAAAAAGGATGTCTGGTCGTGGCAGCACGCAAACCTCATGGTCGATGAATCCAGCGGCTACTACTGCCACGGTGTCCGCGGCATCAAGACCGCCAATACGCAGGAGGGCGGACGCGGCATCGCCTGCAAGGGCTCGCGCGACGGCAACAACTACCTGCTGATCTGCATGAACTCCCCGATGCAGGATAACGAGGGCAACAATCACTTCTACCACCTCGAGGATGCACAGAATATTCTGGAATGGGCATTCGTCCACCTGACCGTGCAGGAAATCATGGATGCAAATACGATGCTCGGTGAGCTGACCGTCCGCAACGCTGAGGACGACGACTTCGTACTGGTCAAGCCGGTTGAGGGCTTCTCCTGCATCTGGTGTGATACGACCGATGTCAAGAGTGTCCAGAAGATCTACAACTGGCCGATGGAGATTGACGCGCCGGTCGCTGCCGGTGACAAGGTCGGCACCGTGACGCTGAAGCTCTCCGGCGAAACGCTCGCGGATATTGATGTGGTCGCCGCATCGGATGTCAAGCGTTCATTCTGGAAGTACAATCTCAGCGAGATTCCGGGCTTCTTCAAATCGAAGTATCTGCGGAACACATGGGTGCTCGGCATCGTGCTTTCGGTTCTGTATATCGGCGGATGCATCTTCTTCGCATTCCGGTATCATGAGGAGCGCAAAAAGCGCGCCGCCGCAAGAGCCGGTCACCTCAAGAATCAGTCAAGATAACTGAATAGAATAAAGCCGCTCCATTGCGTTTGCATGGAGCGGCTTTTATTGTAATTACAAGGGACTGCTTTCGTTGAGTATCACGATCTCCCTATCACATTTCGGAATATAATGATCCTCCCAGAATTCAGGATTTTCAAACTCTTCGGTACTTGCGAACGTGTTGATGAGGTCATTTCCCTGCTTAATGTATATGAGCCCTGAAAAGCCCTGCGATTTTTCAAGCGAGAACTGATAATCGCCGAAATCAAATATGATCCCCCATGCCAGCCATATATCAAAGGTCTGCTCGCCGTTTTCATAGAGCCGCTGATGATCCTGCACAACATGAATCTCCTTTACAGTATCATTCACCGGAGATGCGCCCGCGAAAACATCAGAATATTGATCCATATCAAGCCACGACCGGCGTTCGTGCGTCAGCGTCAATACTGCCTCGTCATCAACATAACCAAAGTAATTCATATTGTCTGCCTCACAGTAAAGATAGATCATACCCTGCTCCGTTTCGATGCCCAAAGCTCCGTAAGCTGCATGACGTGGGGGAATATCGGTATGCCGGAAAGAAACAATCTTCCTGCCGATCATCTGCCGGAGAATATCCATTTCCGCATCATTGAAACGATTGTCAATCGAAACCATTTTTCGTCACTCCTGTCTGAATCCGTTATTCCGGAAACTGCACATGTCCCTCCTGCACCTCATCGGGCGTGAACGGAATGTCCTCATCTATGACCACCTGTCCGTAAATATCCGTGATGCGGAAGGTGAACGGTCCCTTGCCAAGACCGGACTGCGCCTCAAAGTAATTGAAATTCCGGCGCGGCAGCTCGACAAATTCGCCGTCGCTGTTCAGATATTCCAGCCGCTCAATCGGGTAGCGGTGATTGCGCACCTGCACCGCACACCAGAACTCCGTGCTGCCGACTTTGTAGCGGTAATTGAGCGGCGCATCTTCTGCGGTGTCCAGCGGCACGATCTTCCATGTCACGGGAACGCGCCCTTTTTCTGCCGGTGCGATCAGCGGAAATGCATCCGTATAGAGATCGAGGTCGCCCTTTTTGCCCTCCGGCAGCAGATCGGTCACGAGGACATTGATCGTACCGAGCTCGCCCGTCACCTCGAGATAGGCACCGGCAAGCTCTGCGCAGTTGTAATCCGGCAGATTCATCGCCACAATCCAGTAATCCTTCGAAACCGGATCGAGCATCGCACAGCCGCCCTCATATCCGCCGCCGTAGAATGTCGCTTCGCCGCTGTGAATCGTCCCCTTCGGCTCGAGGATCCAGTCGTGTTCTTCAGATGTCGGAGCGATCCGGCGCTTGAGCAGCGTCAGGTCGCGTGCATCCACATGGCTGTCATTGTTCAGATCACCGCGTACAGAATCGGCTTCTGTTGATTTTGTCAGCAGCCAGTCCCGCAGCAGCAGCACATCGGCACGGTCGGTGACGCCGTCCGCATTGAGATCGCCTCTGACATTTTCCTCCGCAGAGGCACAGATTCCGCAAGTACACAGCATTGCAATCGCCGCAGCCGCAGCCTGTATCCGAACCCGTTTCATAGCAATCCTCCCCTTTCGTTATCCTGCCGTTGCGAGGATCTGCCGTTTCAGCAGCGTGAGATCCGCCGCATTGACGCACTTGTCGCCGTTGAGATCCGCGGCACGCAGGCGCGCAGCCGGAACAGCATCCGCCGTCAGCAGATACCGGCTCAGCAGAACCGCATCTGCAATGCTGACAGCGTTGTCCCCGTTGAGATCGCCCTGCACAGTCTGCACCGCAAACGGATACGCAGGACTGCCGAGCGCTTCGATTTCATCTGTTGCAGTTGTCATTCTGCCCTTGTTTTCATTGCCGCCGTATACATACAGCACTTTGCTCCGCGGAATGCAGTAGGCATAATCCGACTGCCTGTAATAGAAGCAGGCATCATCATAAATCTGATCCGGACAATTCGGATCCCAGAGCAGAATGCGGCGGTCATAGGCTTTGCCGTCCCACTCCCATTTGCCGGATTCGATGCCGCATCCCACGCAGGCATGACTGCCCGTCGGTGTCGCAAAAATCATCAGGAACGGCTTGCCCTGCTGCTCCGCCTCCCAGCCGAGCGATATCATCTGCTCAAAATAATCATCCTCGCGCATCGTCGGATGCACATAGATTTTGTTTGCCGCATCCGAATCATGCAGAAGCTGATAATAATTGATCACGTTTCTGACCGCCTGCTCCGGCTCAATTTCTGTCAGCGACTGCGCACCCTGCCGGATCTGTGCCGGATCAATCAGACCGTTTTTCGCAAGCAGAACCGTCAGCGAAAGACCGTAGCAGGAGCCATACCACTCCGCATCGAGATCCGGCACGCGGAGTACCTGTTTCAGCAGCGCCTTCGCATCATCCGTCAGCTCATACGAATTGCCGAATACACTGCGCAGATTCGCAAATGACCATGTATCCTTTGAGAGATCCAGCGCGCACTTTCCCTTTTCGGGCGGAATCTCCGGCGCAGCGATCACATTGGATGTCATCTGCTTTGCCGCCGGATTCGTCGAGTAGACACAGCGCAGATCGCAGTTCACGACGGCACCTTTCTCCACTGTTTCAACTGTATCCGGAACCGTCAGCGTTTTCAGGCGCGCACACCGGTTGAAAGCACCGGCAGCGATTTTCTTCACGGCAGCCGGAACCACAGCGTTGACTTCATCGCCGACATAATTGATCAAAGTGCCGTTCGGAAGGATCAGCCAGCCGCCGCTGCTCTTCAGATCTCCGGTTTGCAGGAACGGTGTATTTTCAAATGCAGAGGAAGCAACGGATTCCAGCGAATCTGCGAGCTGAACCGTCCTGAGTGCAGATCCCTGAAATGCATCCGCACCGATTGTTGTCACTCCTTCCGGAATCACAAGGCTTTCGAGCTTTGTCCCCTGAAAGGCTTTCTCCCCGATGGTTGTTACGGTATCCGGAATCACAATCTCCTTCAGAGCGGTATGCTGAAAGGCACCCTTCGGAATCTCCGTCAGACCGTCCGGCAGATTGATCTCCTCCAGCGATGAGCCCATGAACGCACCGACACCGAGCTTTTGCAGATGAGAAGGCAGTGTGACCGATGTCAGCTTCGTATTGGCAAATGCCATATCCCCGATGGTCGTCACGGATTCCGGAATCACGACCGATTCCAGCGGCGTATTCAGGAAAGCAGCAGGCGCGATCTCCGTCACACCCTCCGGAATCTCGATCGAAGTGATTGCAGAATCCTGAAACGCACTTGTCCCGATTGTTTTCACCGAATCCGGCAGATGCAGCGTTTTCAGATGCGGAACATAATAGGAAGCCCATTCCTCATAATCCGGATCATCTTTATGCCAACGATCCCCATTGTCAAATATAAAAGCCCCGTTACCGCATGACAGAAACCTTGTCAGCTCGCTTTTATCGTATGCAAATGCATTCGCTGCAATCTCCGCGAGTCCTTCCTGCATATAGACATTTTTCAGTGCCGTAGCATTCTGAAACGCTCCGGCGCCGATCCTTCTCAGACTTTTCGGCAGATAAACGGTCTCCAATGTAGTGTTCATTTTACAAATGCAACTTGAAAATGTATTCTCCGCATACTCCCGATCCAAGTGCGCAATCTGCTCATCTGTCAGATGGAGATCATAGGGCTCATCATACGTGAGAAATGCGTTTTCTCCGATCTCCGTCACGTCCTCCGGCACATGCACCTCACTGTCGCTGCCGGTATACTCGAGCAGAACACCGTCCTCAATCACAAATTCAGGTATCTCATATTCCTCCGCCGCAGCGATCACAGACCGGAGCGGAATGAGATTCGTACACAGCAGCAGTGCCGCCGTCAGATATGCTGCAAACCGTTTTTTCATTTTATACCCTCCGTTTCATTTTACCGCCGCATTATATAATCCGTTTGATTTCATTATAGCACAAAGCGCTGACGCATGCAATAAAGAAATTGTGAACAAAAAAGCGGCAGGACACTGTCTGTATCCTGCCGCCGCGGATCAAATCCGCATGTATATCAGATCGAATACTCGGGATTGCGCTCATCAATGATACGCTTGGATTTATGCTCGGAACGCGTATCCAGACCGCCGTCCGGATGTACGACCACGCGCGCCGGCTTGACGCCGATTCTCGCCTTGAGCGCCGCGCTGATCTCTGCTGCAACGGTCTCGTCATCCTTCGGGTTATCCGCGTTTTTCTCGATTTCAACCGCGTATTTGCTGGTGAAATCCTTTTCAAAGATGCGGATCAGATATTCGCCGGTGATGCCGCTCTGCTCGCGGATGACCGCCTCGATATCGCTCGGGAAGACATTGACCGCCGAGACGATGAACATATCGTCCTTTCTGCCGAGAATATGGATTCTGCCGTGGGTTCTGCCGCACTTGCACGGTGTCTGGTCGATTCTGCCGATATCGCCTGTACGGAAGCGGATCAGCGGCCTTGCGTGCTTGCGCAGTGTGGTGAAGACCAGCTCGCCGGTCTCGCCGGGCGGCAGGATCTCGCCGGTGTGGATGTCAACGGTTTCCACAAGGATGTGGTTCTCTGCGATGTGCAGACCGTCATGATATTCGCACTGTGCCGCGCATGCGCCGAAAATATCGGAGAGACCGTAGAAGTCAAAGACCTCTGCGCCCCAGATATCCTCGATCGCCTTTCTGGTTGCGTCGATCGAACCGCCGAGCTCACCTGCAACGATGATCTTCTTGATATTGAAATCCTTTTTCGGATCGTAGCCGGATTTCAGCGCCTTTTCGCCGAGCTGCCATGCATAGGAGGGGGAAGTCCAGATGATCGTCGGCTTATAGGTCTTCAGAATGAACAGCAGGCGTTCGCTCGGGAGCGTACCGCCCCAGATGCAGAGTGCGCCGAGATTCTGTGCGCCGATAACATCCGGTCCGCCGACATACAGCGAGAAGTTCAGCGCGTGAACATAGCGGTCATTCGGTCTCATGCCGATCTGCCAGAACCAGCGGCTCTCGGTCTCCTGAAATTCATCGAAATCCTTTTTGGTAAAGGGGCTCATGGTCGGGACACCGGTCGAACCGGACGAAGTTGAAATAAAGACGACATCCTCTTCCGGAACGGCTGCCAGCTCACCGAGAAACGAGCCGACACCCTGCGTATCGCGCTGCGTTTTCTTATTGATGAACGGGAACTTCTGAAGATCGGAAAGCTGCTTGATATCCGAGGGCTTGACGCCTGCTTCATCAAACGAGCGCTTGTAATACGGCGCATGGTCATAAGCGAACTGTACGATCTCCTGAAGGTCAGCGAGCTGACGCTTTTCAAGTTCGGGACGCGGCAGCGTTTCAAGCTCCTCGTCCCAGTATTTGCTGTTGATATCTCTGCTCATTGTAATTATCCTCCTGAGTATTCATATAGGTTTTCTATGATTTTATTATACACGATTCTGCCCGATTTGTCCAATACCTAGCTTTTATACTGGGTTATAAATCAAGACTATAACCGGTTCATTCGGAAGGAGGAAGGAGAACCCTGTCAAGCTGCTCCTTCCTCCCTGCTCCATCCTCCTTACGGAAGCTGAAAGGTCTTTTCAATGAACTGCCACTTTTTATCGCGCGACTGAATGATCGTCTCAATATCTGCATCATCCAGATGCTTGAAGCGTCCCTGCTTTTTCAGGTACGCGGCAACGTCGGTAAACTGCTTCGGTTTCCGGTTGAGCGTGTAACTGCCGTTTTCATATTCCGCGAGATACCAGAGTCCGCAGTCCACGACCTCCTTTGCGCTCTCGACGGTCTCATCCGGTGCAATGCCCCAGCCCGTCGGACACGGCGCGATTACATGGATATATTTCGTGCCTTTGATCTGCGACGCCTTCTCCACCTTGCGGATAAAATCCGGCAGATAGCCGATGCTTGCGGTTGCCGCATAGGGAATATCATGTGCTGCGGCGATCTCAAACATATTCTTTTTCGGGCGGATATTGCCGTGGATATTCGCGCCAGCCGGTGTAGTGGTGGTGCGCGCGCCGAACGGCGTCAGTCCGCTTTTCTGGATGCCGGTGTTCATATAGGCTTCGTTGTCATAGCAGATATAGATGATGTTATCGTTGCGGTCAATCGCGCCGGAAAGCGCCTGAATGCCGATATCCGCCGTGCCGCCGTCACCTGCAAAGCCGACTGCGGTGAAATCCTTATATCCCTTTGCGCGGAGTCCGGCTTCAACGCCCGTCAGCATGGATGCGGTTCCGGCAAAGGTCGAAATGATCGAATTATTCGAGAAGCAGAGCTGCGGAAAATTGAATCCCACAGCCGACATACATCCTGCCGGAAGAACGGAAACCGCCTGCGGACCGAGCACCTTGAGTGCCGCGCGAACCGCCAGACTGCCGCCGCAGCCTGCACATGCCTTATGACCGTAGAAAAACTCCTCGCGCGAAATCTGCGCTGCCGTCGGGTTAGCCATTGCCGTCACCTCCGATGCCGATAAAATTCACATGCGGCGGATCGCCCTGCAAATCACGGAAGATCTGCGCGATATCGCCAGCGGAGATGTTTCTGCCGCCGAGTCCGCCGATATAGTTGCTGCCGCGGACGGAAAGTCCTGCCCGCTGCAATGCCGAATTGACATTGGTAAAGACCGTGCCCTCACTGCCGAACGAAATATCCTTTTCGAGAACCGCAAATGCCTTTGCATGTTTCAGCGCATCCGCGATCTCGGCATGCGGAAACGGACGGATATACCGCAGCCGCACAACGCCTGCTTTGATGCCCTCCGCACGCAGACGGTCGGCGGTTTCGCGGCAGAGACCGGCGATGCTGCCGAGCGTCACCAGGATGTAATCCGCATCCTCTGTGCGGTAGCGCTCGAGCAGACCGGAATACGATCTGCCGAAGATCTCCGCAAAATCCGATTCCGCCTCTGCGATCACCTGCTTTGCTGCAAGCATGCCCTCATGCGCCTTGTATTTGAAGATATAATTCGTATCGGGACCTGCCGAAAACGCCATGTTCTTCGGATTATCAAAGTCGATGCGGTTCTCCGTCTCATAGGGCGGCAGGAAGCGGTCAGCCTGTGCCTGCTCCGGAATCTCGACCGTTTCATAGGTATGCGTCAGGACAAAGCCGTCCAGATTGACCATGACCGGCGTGGAAACACGGCTGTCCTCCGCAATGCGGTAGCTCATCAGCGCAAGATCGAGTGCCTCCTGCGCATTTTCTGCATAAACCTGAATCCATCCGCTGTCGAGCTGCGAGAGACTGTCGCGCTGATCACCGTAAATATTCCACGGCAGCGCGGTCGAACGGTCGGCGTTCATCATGACGATCGGGAACCGTCCGCCGGATGCATAATACAGACATTCCGCCATATAAAGAAGTCCCTGCGAGGATGTCGCGGTGAACGCACGCGCGCCTGCCGCACTCGCACCGATTGCGCAGGAAAGCGCGGAATGCTCCGATTCCACATGAATAAACTCCGCGCCGAGACTTTTGTCCTCGACCATTTCCGAGAGCCGCTCGACGACAATCGTCTGCGGTGTGATCGGATATGCGGAGATCACATCCGGCTTTGCAAGGCGGATGCCCTCTGCAAATGCCTCATTGCCTGATAAAAACCGTTTGCTCATTTGCGCTCCGCCTCCATTCCGATCGCACCGGCTTTACATATTTTTGCGCAGATGCCGCAGCCCTTGCAGAAATCATAATCAATGACCGCTTTGCCCTCCTGCACGGAGATCACACCGTCCGGACAGTAGAGATAGCACTGCTCACAGCCGATACATCGCGCCGGATCAATCACCGGACGGATGCTGCGCCAGCCGCTGTTGACCGAGACGAGATAACCGGCTTCAAATGCGGTCGCCTCGGGAATATCGGCAAAATCAAACTGTGTTTTTGTTCTGATATGCGGCTTCATTTCTGCACCGCCTTTCCTGCCCGTTCCAGCGCCTCGATATTGCGCGCATGGAGCTTTTCGGGCATGTATCCGCGGATCGCGCTGACCGCCTGCTCCGCCGTAATCAGACCGGAGCGCGCCGCCGCAATGCCGAGCATCACGGTATTGACCGTCGGGAGCCGCAGCTCCTTTGCAATCGCAGCGGCATCATAGACCTCCGCGCCCTCGATCTGCGATCCGGAATTGACAAGTATGCTGCCCTCCGGCTTCAGCAGATTCCGCAGCGCCGGCGAATACAGCGTATCATCCAGCACAACGATAAAATCTGCATGCTCGGTCTGACTGCGGTCAAGCACCGGCTTTGTATCGAGCTTAGTAAACGCCCTGACCGGTGCGCCGCGGCGTTCCGGACCGAATGACGGAAAGCTGAGTGCATACTGCCCGTCACGGTCGGTGATATATGCCGCGCCGAACAGCTTTGCCGCCGTAAATGCGCCCTGTCCGCCGCGTCCGAGCCACAGGATCTCTTTCATAATCCGTATCTCCTATCAATTTGATATGTGATTATTATACCAGTATCTGCGTGCTTTGTCCAATACATATGAACAATCGGCAGTTATAGGCTCAGACTATTACTGCTGTAATCCGAGATAGCGCCGCAGCTCCTCGAGATAGATCGCGGCTGTGCGGCTGCGGAGCGTATTTTTCAGCGTGATATAGCCGATCTCCATGACCTCATCCGTGTCGCCGCAGTCAAACGGGACAGCGGTGTAGTCGCTGCCGTTGAGCTCCTCGCAGATGATGCCCGAGCAGAGCGTATAGCCGTTCAAGCCGATCATCAGATTGAGCATGGTTGCGCGGTCATTCGCCTTGATTGTCCGCGGATAATCCGCCGTGCTGAGAATCTCCTCGGCGTAGTAGAACGAGCTGTTCGCGCCCTGCTCAAAGGAGAGGCAGGGGTAATCCGCGAGATCTTCAAAGGTGATTTTCTTTTTCTGCGCAAGCGGATGCCCCTTCCAGAGGTAAACATACGGCTGGCATTCTGTCAGCGGCGTAAAGACCAGCCCGTTTGTGCTGAGCAGCTTGGTCAGCGCCTTGCGGTTGAAATTGTTGAGATAGATGATGCCGATTTCACTGCGCATCGTCGCCACATCGCTGATGATCTCGGCGGTTTTCGTTTCGCGGATCGCAAATTCATATTCCGCCGTATCAAACCGCTTGACCATCTCCACAAATGCCTTGACAGCAAAGGAATAATGCTGCGCCGAGACGCCGAATTTCTTTTTCACTTTGCCCTTCGCGGAATATTTCTCCGCAAGAATATCGAACTGCCCGACAACCTGCTGTGCATAGCGCAGGAACTCGGCACCGTCATTTGTTACGGTGACGCCGCGTCCGCTGCGGTTGAAGATCAGGATACCCGCTTCCTTTTCCAGCTCCTGCACGGATGCCGTCAGCGAAGGCTGCGAGACATAGAGCTGCTCCGCCGCCTTGTTCATCGAGCCGGTTTCCGCGATCACCAGCGCGTATTTTAATTGCTGCAAGGTCATATTGATTCTCCTTAATCGTAAAGTCCCGTACTGAAATAGCGGTCTCCTCTGTCGGGAAAGACCGTGACGATATTGCCGCTGTCGATGCGCTCCGTCAGCTTGAGAACGGCTGCCAGCGCCGCGCCGGAGGAGGAGCCTGCAAAGATGCCCTCATGTTTCGCAAGCTGCTTTGCCGCCGAAAATGCTTCCGCATCGTTGATCTTGATGACATCATCGACCAGTGACATATCCATCGTCTCCGCGACGAAATCATTGCCGATGCCCTCGATATTGTAATCGCCGTGTTCGCCGCCGCCCATCGTCGAACCGACCGGATCCGCGAGAATGCCGCGGATCTGCGGATTTTTCTCCTTCAGATAGCGCAGGATGCCGGTATAGGTACCGCCGCTGCCTGCACCTGCAACAACATAGTCAATTTTGCCGTCAAGTGCCTCATAGATTTCCCTGCCGGTAGTCTCATAATGTGCGAGCGGATTGCTCTGATTCTTAAACTGTTCCAGCGAGACAGAGCCCGGAATCTGCGCCTTGATCTGCTCCGCCTTTTCGACTGCGCCGAGCATGCCCTTTTCACGCGGCGTGTTGACGACCTCTGCACCGAGCGCGCGCAGGAGCGCCTGCTTCTCCGCTGAAAATTTAGTCGGGACAACAAAGATGATGCGATAGCCGCGGTTCAGCGCCGCAAACGCAATGCCGAGACCGGTGTTTCCGGCGGTTGCCTCGACAATCGTGCCGCCCGGCTTGAGGATGCCGCGCTGTTCTGCATCATTGAGCATATAGAGACCGGTGCGGTCCTTGACGCTGCCGGACGGATTCCAGAGCTCCAGCTTTGCAAAGACATTCAGCGCCGGATTCTTCACAATATTTCCGAGCCGTACAAGCGGCGTATTGCCGATCAGCGCCTGTGCGGATTCATAATAGTTCATGCTGTTTCGCCTCCGTATAGATAGGTACGCTGCGCTTCGGTCAGCGTGTCAATTTCAATATGCATGCTGCTGAGCTTTCTCCGTGCGACCGCTTCATCGACCTCACGCGGCACATTGTTGAGTACACTTGTGACATTGTCACGGTTCCGGATAAGCCACTCCGCGCTGAGCGCCTGAATCGCAAAGCTCATATCCATGATCTCCGCCGGATGACCGTCGCCTGCTGCGAGATTGACAAGGCGTCCTTCTGCAATGACGTAGATTGTCACGCCGTTCGGCAGCGTATATCCGACAATGTTATTCCGCGCCTCGAAGGATTTAACGGCGAGCTTTCTGAGCCCTGCCATATCGACCTCAACATCGAAATGTCCGGCATTGCAGAGGATCGCGCCCTCGTGCATATTGAGAAAACTCTTTTCTGTGATAACATGATTGCAGCCTGTGACCGTGACAAAGAAATCGCCGATTTTTGCCGCATCCTCCATTTTCATGACGGTGAAGCCGTCCATGACAGCCTCGATCGCCTTCACGGGATCAACCTCGGTGACGATCACCTTCGCGCCGAGTCCCTTTG
>JAGKVC010000197.1 GCA_021152595.1 Clostridia bacterium | reverse complement strand
TACCGCGACAAGATGCTCTGCCTTGATGCAAAGCCGAATGCCGCGCACAAAAAGCTCGCGGAATGGGAGCAGCAGGGGAAGCTCAATGCCGTCATTACGCAGAATATCGACGGGCTGCATCAGGCGGCAGGCAGCAAAAAGGTACTCGAGCTGCACGGCAGCGTCCTGCGCAATACCTGCATGCAGTGCGGAAAGAAATATGATGTCACCGCGATTACGGAGAGCCGCGGCGTTCCCTGCTGTGAGCACTGCGGCGGCAGAATCAAGCCGGATGTCGTGCTGTATGAGGAAGCGCTGGATAATGATGTCATGGAGGAAGCCGTGCGCTGCATCCGTGAGGCGGATATGATGATCATCGGCGGCACCTCGCTCGCGGTCTATCCGGCAGCCGGTCTGATTCATTATTTCAAGGGCAGTGTTCTGGCACTCGTCAACCGCGATGCAACGCCCTTTGATGCACACGCGGATCTTGTCCTGCACGAGAAGATCGGCGCGGTGTTTTCGCAGCTCTGAATCAGGATACAGCGCTGTTATCAAACTGATACCAGAATGTCACAAGAATTTCACTTGACTTTTTGACTGTAAACGTGTATAATGATAGGCGAACGTGCTTCGTTCACGGTAATTTTTGAGAGGCGCATATCTGATACAGATAAGTCTGAAAGGAGTATCACAATGAATGATATGAAGAAACGGGTTTTTGCAGCGCTGCTTGCTGCTGCAATGACTCTGCCCGCATTTGCATGCGGCGAAAAGATCAGCAGCGGCGACGACACCTCAAATGAGAGCAGTGTCTCGCAGGATGAATCCTCTGCTGAAAACAGCGAAGGCTCCGAATCTGCTGAGGAGTCCGGCGACAGCAGCAAGAGCGATGACAGCAGCTCCAAGAGCGCTGACAGCAAGTCTGCGGATTCTGAGGAGAATCTGATCATTGATTCTAACGGCGGCAGAAACACCAAGCTGACCTTTGAAACGCCTGAGAATGTCGATGAGGAGGATTCGATCGTTTCGACCGTCCGCGCAGACGACGGCAAGATCTATGTGGTCAAGACCGATATCAACGGCGCGGCTGTCACAGAGGCAGGCGGCTCTGCAGCAACCGAGCTTTACACCGGTCCGACCAACGCGGCGGAATACGAAAAAGGCTACACCCCCGGCATCAAGACCTATCAGGCATACTGGCTCGATATCTCCGAGCAGAAGGACTTTGTCTTCGACGGCAATCTGCTTGAATTCGAGGTCACGGTCAATGAGAATACGCCGGACGGTGTCTATCCGATCGAGGTCTATTTCGCAGACCTTTCCAACTACAGCGCAAATACCGACGAGAATGCCTCCAAGCTGAACAATGTCAAGTTCCGTCCGGGCTATGTCTGCGTCAACAAGGACAAGCCGGAGGTTGAGGCACTCGGCACCGATATGACGCTGACACCGGATACCGTTACCGCAAAGCCGGGCGAGACCGTCAGAATGAACCTGCGTGTCGATAACAACCCGGGTATCGTTGCATTTGTTATCCGTATGCACTATGATAACAACGCAATGACCATCAGCAAGGGCGGTGCCGGCAGCGATCTCGGCGAGCTTGCAAGCCTGACTGCACGTACCCTCGACTGATAAACAGTCACACAACAGGAAATGAAAGCCGCAGTGCTTCCGATGCAAAAGGAGAGGCGCTGCGGCTTTTCTTATATCACGGATCACAGCGGAATACCGGCTGTGACGGAAAGGGGAATGCACATGAGCGAGGATTACAGGGCGTATGCGCTGCCGCAGATCATCCGGGAGCTGGAAAGCCGGAATCTCGGGCACTTTGATATCACAGAGGATTCCGGATTTGCGGGGATATTTGCGGAGATACCGGAGCAGGAGCATTCGATTTACACGATCATCGAATCAGATCATCAGGTTTTCACAGATGAAGTATGCAGCTTTGCCGCGGCGGTTCTGAAAAATCTGGATCAGACAGTCAAAGCAGCACAGGGCTGGCTTGCGCATTTCAATCTGAAAGGGGATCGCCGGTATCCCGATGCACTGGATGCCGGTTACGGGATCAGCGGCATTTACATCGGCAGCTATGAAGACGGCAGCGCCGAGGCGCCGAGATTTGTGACAGACGGCTTCAAGATCACATTTACGCCGCGGAATTGTTATCCATGCAGCTTTACTGTGAAATATCATAAGAATATGGTTCCGTTTGCGGTGGAAGAATATGTCGAATGAATCGCTCTCCCGTGAACCGGATCAGAACAATGCCCCGAAGCTCAGCAAAAGCGCTTCGGGGCAGAATTTATAACCGGTTATCAGAAATGCGCAGTTTTTCTTGTGCAATCGGACAAAAACAATCTCCTAGTTATCCTATAGGTTTGTCAGAACAAACGAAATGCGGAAAATCCGGAAATTATGCTTGACAAACCGTGAATCGCTGTGCTATAATAGCATCAATCCGATAAACCTAGTAAGCAAGTAGAAATACAAGGAGAATGCGATATGAGTATTCTGTTTCCGCTGCTTGACCGGAAAAACTACCGGAACGGCCGAATGTACCTCTGCTGTTGACCTTGCAGAAAACAGCACGCGCGAGAACAGCGCGATTCCGAAATCCGCGGCAGAAAGCCGCATAAAATTATGAAATGAGGTATATGAAAATGAGCAATTATAAATTTGAGACTTTACAGCTTCACGTCGGTCAGGAGCAGCCTGATCCCGCATCGGACGCAAGAGCCGTCCCGATTTACGCGACCACATCCTATGTATTCAAGAATTCCGCACATGCAGCCGCACGCTTCGGTCTTGCGGATGCAGGCAATATCTACGGCAGACTGACAAACTCGACGCAGGGCGTCTTTGAGGAGCGCATCGCAGCGCTTGAGGGCGGTGTCGCAGCGCTGGCACTGGCATCCGGTGCAGCCGCGATCACCTATACGATTCAGGCGCTTGCACAGGCAGGCGAGCATATCGTCGCGCAGAAGACGATCTACGGCGGCAGCTACAATCTGCTGGCGCACACACTGCCGCAGTACGGCATCGAGACGACCTTCGTCGATGCGCACAACCTCGCAGAGATCGAGGGAGCGATCCGCGAGAATACCAAGGCGATCTATCTGGAAACGCTCGGCAATCCGAATTCGGATATTCCGGATATCGACGCCGTCGCAGAGATCGCGCATAAGCACGGTCTGCCGCTGGTGATTGACAACACATTCGGCACGCCGTTCCTGATCCGCCCGATCGAGCACGGTGCAGATATCGTGGTGCATTCCGCGACAAAGTTCATCGGCGGACACGGCACAACGCTCGGCGGCGTGATCGTGGATTCCGGCAAATTTGACTGGAAGGCAAGCGGCAAATATGCACCGATTGCCGCACCGAATCCGAGCTACCACGGCATTTCCTTTGCGGATGCAGTCGGACCGGCAGCATTCGTGACCTATATCCGCGCGATCCTGCTGCGTGATGAGGGCGCTGCGATTTCGCCGTTTGCGGCATTCCTGCTGCTTCAGGGTACAGAGACGCTTTCGCTGCGTCTGGAGCGCCACGCGGAGAATACGAAGAAGGTCGTGGAGTACCTGAAGAATCATCCGAAGGTCGCAAAGGTCAATCATCCGTCTCTGCCGGAGCATCCGGATCATGCGCTGTATGAAAAGTACTTCCCGAACGGCGGCGGCAGCATCTTCACATTTGAGATCAAGGGCGGTCAGAAGGAAGCACATGCATTTATTGATCATCTGGAGATTTTCTCTCTGCTTGCAAATGTCGCGGATGTCAAGTCTCTGGTGATTCATCCGGCAACGACGACGCACTCCCAGTTGACCGATGAGGAGCTTGCCGAGGCAGGCATCACGCAGGCAACGATCCGCCTATCGATCGGCACAGAGCATATCGACGACATCATCGCCGACCTCGAAAAAGGCTTCGCCGCAGTGTAACAGCGGTATCGCTCCGCGATGATTTTGAATGGGGCTCTGCCCCAAACCCCGCTTAAGGGATCTATCCCTTAAGAATCCCATTTTGTATATGTAATATGGATAAAGCCGCTAAATCTAAGCAGTAATGCGATTTGGCGGCTTTTTTATGCGCATACCCTGATCAGAAACAGGATCTCTCTGTGAAAACGACAAGGGCACAGTCCGAAGACCGTGCCCTCATCGCTTTGTAAGGAAATGAGATGTAAGAAGTAGGCTTAATCAGTTTCCGGCAGCTCCTCGCTCTGGAGTGCATCATAGTTCACAGAGCCGGTACGCACCTTGACGACCTGTTCCACCGGATACGTGAAGATCTTTCCGTCGCCGACCTGACCGGTATACAGCACCTCGCGTGCCGTCTTAATCACGGTCTCGACCGGAACCTTGCAGACAACAATCTCCGCCTTGATCTTCGGATGCAGCGTCGCGCTCATCTTCGCGCCGCGGTAATAGTGATTGGATTTCTGGATGCCGCAGCCCATGACATTCGTGACGGTCACGCCGGTAATGCCGATGCGCTCCATCGCGTGAATGAAGTGGTGCAGCTTTTCCTGATTGAATACGACTGCAACCTTTGTCATTTTCGGCTTGGATGCATCCTGTTCTGCTGTTGTGACGCTGACTGCCGGAACCGGCTGTGCCGCCGCGACAAGCTCACCGTGCTCGGGATAGCCTGCCATAGCCGCTTCACCCATTGCAGGTGCAAAGTCTGCGTAGGAGCTGACGAGACCGTGTTCTGCTGCGTCCATGCCGAGGATTTCCTCCTGCTCCGAGGCGCGCAGACCGATCGTGTGCTTGATTGTGAGGAAGACGATCGTCATCATGATGCCTGCCCATGCAGCGACCGTTACAAAACCGAGGAGCTGCTTTCCGAGCAGATCAAATCCGCCGCCGTAGAACAGACCGCTGAATGTATCATTGCCCGGAACAGATGTCGTTGCAAAGAGACCGACCGCAATCGTACCCCAGATGCCGTTCATCATGTGGACTGCAACCGCACCGACCGGATCGTCGATGTGCAGCACATAGTCGAGCAGCCAGACGCCGAAGCAGACGAGCAGACCGGAGACAATGCCGACGACCGAAGCGCCTGCAACATCCATGACGTCGCAGCCTGCGGTGATGCCGACGAGACCTGCGAGCGAAGCATTCAGGCACATCGAAACATCAGGCTTGCCGTACTTGATCCATGTGAAGATCATGCAGGTGACGGTTGCGATTGCCGGTGCAACGGTCGTTGTGACGAAAACGGAAGCGAGCTGACCGGTGCTTGTACATGCCGCACCGTTGAAGCCGTACCAGCCGAACCAGAGGATGAAGCAGCCGAGCGCGCCGAGCGTCAGGTTATGACCGGGGATTGCATTCGGC
>JAGKVC010000196.1 GCA_021152595.1 Clostridia bacterium | reverse complement strand
GGATCTGCTGGCGGAAAAGATCGAATCGCTCAGGCAGCAGGAGGAGCAGCGTGCCGCTGTCGAAATGCAGTCGCTGGATCAGCCGGAGCGCAGCGGCGGCGATGCACCCGTCTCGCCGCAGAGACAGCAGGATATTTCCAGTCTTGCGGCAGGTGTCGCGGCTTTTCAGCGGAAGGATTACGCGGCTGCATTCCAGAATTTCTCTCAGCTTGCCGAGCAGGATGATCCGAATGCGCAGCACTTCCTCAGCATGATGTATCATGACGGTCTGGGCATGGCTGCGGACTGGGAAGGCTTCGATTTCTGGTCGAAGAAGGCAGTCGAAAACGGCAATACGATTGCAATGGATTACCGTGCAAATATGCTGCTGCGCGACGGCAACGGCAAGGGCGACCATACCGGAAAACCGGCGAAGCAGTGCTATCTCGAGGCGCTGGATCTGCTCGAACGGGCGGGCGGTCCGGAGAATCTGGCACCGCTGGAAACCTATATCGGTCTTGTTGAGCTGCGCGCGGACAGCTCGATTGATCCGAAGCTCACGGCAATGCGCTCCTGCATCAGGAGCGAGCATGTCAAAAAGGCGATGGACTTCTGTCAGATCATCTCCGAAAACATCGGCGATTCCTATAAGAAAAAGCAGTGGCTTGACCGCAAGGAGGCTATCCGCAAGAATAAGCCCTTCAGGATTCAGGGCGCTGTGGATGCGCAGACTGCTGCTGCTCAGGCACAGTCACAGAATTATAAGCAGTACCGCCCGAAAAAGCGGATGGGCTGCGGCTGCTGGATTCTCATTGCCCTTGCAGCGATGTTTGTGTTCCGAATGATTCCTGTCATGATAGACTATGCGAATGAAGCCAAGAAAAAAGCGCAGGAAAGCGCCGCAGAGGCAGTGCAGGAGGAATCCGTCGCAGCAGAGCCCTATGGCACGGTTAAGGTCAAGCTGACGGATGTGCCGGAGGAATTCTGCGGTGAACAGCAGCAGCTCACACTGGTCTCCGGAAATGATTTCACCGTCGGCGATACACTCTGGTCGAAGCCGATGCTCTTCCGCGCCGGAAACGGCAGCGATACCGCTTATGCCGAATACATCCTCGACGGAAAATTCAGCACACTGGAGCTCGAGGCTGCACCGATGCCGGAGTTGGACAGTTTCATGTCGAGTACACATGTCGCAATCCGCGTTTATGATCTGGAGGATGAGTCGGTGATCAGTGAGACGGTCATCGGAAGCGATCCCGTCACAACGCCGATCAGCGTCGATCTGAACGGACGGGGACGGATCCGCATTGCAGTCTCGCTCGTGGACGGCGGAAACGGCTTTGTCAATCTTGGCTATACACTCGTCAAGAATGCGTATCTGATTCCGGCAGAGAATACGGATACACCGGCGGACGAAGCGCCCGCTGCGGAAGCACCGGCTGAAGAGCCGCAGGGTTGATCAGAAAGGCAGGGAGCATTATGAATCAGAATCAGCAGAAGGGAAATGACCGCGCCGCGGAAAACAGACAGTATCAGTATGAGCAGGAGAAGGAAACGCAGCAGCAGAGCGTCCCGAACCGTGCGTTTCAGTTCACATTCGGAAAAAAGCAGGATGTGCCGAAAAAGCTCAAAATGCCGCGCTCGATGAACTATGTTGAGGCGGTGCAGGCTGCCGATCTGCTCACGGCGAATGATGAGGCGATCATCGCAAAGCTCAAGGAAAATATGGATGAGGAAGCCGTCGAGGAGCTTTCGGAAATGACCGCCGAGGAGCTTGCCGAGGAGCTGATGCGCTCGATCCGTGAGGAGCTTGCGGATTCACTGAAAGAAATGAAGGATACGCGGCTGCTCGGTGTGCTGACACAGTGCTTTATTCCCGGCTGCGATGTCCACGCAATCAGCAGCGAGGGCGAGATCATCAATCATTTTAATGAAAATTTGCCGCTGCCGGACGGTCTGGAGCCCGGCAGAAAAGCCTATCATCAGTATCCGGACTGCGCAAGCGTCGAGGTCTATTCTTCCTTTTGCCTTGTGATCAACAACGACGGCTCGGTGACACAGGTCTCCTGATATCCGGTCAAAATGTTCTGATATCAAAGATTTGCGCCATGGTATTTCTGATGCAAGGTCAGAAGTGCTGTGGCGCTTTTCACAGCATTTCTGCTGCCTGAACAATAATCCGCAGTAAGCATAACCGGAATCACAATGCCCCTGAGCGCTGATCAGAACGCTCAGGGGCATTGTGCATGGCGATATATTATGGCAGCTCAGCTTTCTGAGATTGTGACGGTGCAGAGCTGATCTGTGATGCTGTCTACCCTGACGGTCAGGTGCGGATCGACGGTCTGACCGCCGGCTTCATCGTACCAATGGAAGCCGCTGATGCCGGAGCTGATCAGATCACCGGTTCGGAAAAATCCGCCGCCCTCTGCCTCATTGATCAGGCGCAGAACACGCTGGGACTTGTTGGTTTTATCATAGTATCTGCCGTAATTGTTCCATTTCAGCTCCAGCTCGAGACGCCCCTGACAGATGGTTGCGTCGCCGTGCAGAATACGCAGTCCGCCCTCACGGAACAGCGTATATGCGTTGGTGAGGCGCTGTGAGGCGAAATTATTTCCGTCCGGACGCTGATAATCCAGCACAAAGCATTCGCTGAGATAGTCATCCGGATTGCCGTGCTGGATCACCACACAGCCCGGTGCATCCTGTGCGCAGGGAATCGCAAAGGTCTGTGTGCCGCCGGTATAACGCTGCACCTCGGAAGGGCTGAACCATCCGAGCAGCAGCTTGGAAAACGCCGAAAGATCACCGCAGGCATCGTCCATCAGTTCCCAGCCGGCATCGCCGTTCAGACCGAAGCTGCCGGATTCCGTGTTTGCATATTTATAGTAATCGGGCAGTCCCATTGCATGCCCCAGCTCATGCGCCCATGTGCTGTTGAAGGCAGGGGATTGTCTGATGTCGCAGGAGCCGTAGCTTCTTGAGCCGATCCGCATGTCGTCAAAGGTGACTTTTTCCGCATAGTTGCCGGTCTGCGGCAGCCAGTCGGTCTTGCCGAGTGCTTCGGGAACGACGGCGATCACTGCGTCCGCGCAGCCGTCCGCATCGGCATCGTATTGTGTGAAGTCGATCTCAGGATCCACGGCTTTCAGCACCTCTGTCATGAATTTTCCGGAGAGACCGATATAGGATTGACTTTCTGATTTGACCGTACACGCACAGACATCCCCCGAAAGCATCAGGCGACCGTAAGAGGCGCGCTCATAATAGGCGGAGATGCTTTCCATAGGGAATGCGGCGGAATCGGGATCTGCCGGACCGAAGCAATTTGCCTGTACCTGCTCCGGCGTGACATCTGCCGGATGGGCGCAGTCCGGAAAGCTGACGAGGATCATCAGCACGCGGACCTTGCCGGTTGCGGGCATCGTCGGGCTGAGCGCATCAAGCGGACGCTTCATTAAGTGATCCGAAGCAGGCTGCTCCAGAATGCGGCGCTTGAGCAGACTGAGATCCGCGGCATTGAGAATACCGTCCTCATTGAGATCGGCGGCTTCGGCGGCGGATGTGCGCAGGGCGGCGCTTGTCGTCAGATGAGCAGCGAGCAGCGATGCGTCCTCAGCGGTGAGATATCCGTCAGCATTGAGATCGCCGCGCAGTGCGGTCTCTCCGGCGGCTGCTGCCGTAATACAACATGCCGCCGCGCAGACTGACACAGTCAGGCAGGACAGCAGCGCTGCGAAGGTTCGTTTGATCATGTTCATACTGCGTCTCCTTCCGCGGTGCGGCACGGGTTACAGTTCAGCTAAACGCTGCTGCACAGCATGCAGTCTGCCGCGGCTGATATGCAGGATGATATTGTCCGTCAGGCAGATCTCATGCGGCGCGATTGACATGACGTGCCGCAGATTGGCGTATTCTCCGCGCGAGATGCAGAGAAACTGCTCGGCACAGTTTGCGATCAGGTCCGTGATCTTGCCGTAGACAGAGAAGCTGCCCTCTCTGGTATGGAATGCGACCTTTTTGCCCTGTGCTTTCAGATACAGCACCTCTTTGACGCGGATCCGGCGGTGGGTATTTTCGAGTGTATAATCGAGAAAATCCGTGGTGTATGTGAATTCATGCAGCAGACCGGAGAGGCATGCCGCAAATTGCTCATAGGTGAAGGGCTTGACAAGGAAGCCTGCCGGATGTACCGCAAAAAGCTGAACCGCACAATCCGTCTCGGATGAGATGAATACGATCTGCGTATCATAATTGCGCAGTCTGCGGCGGAGCAGCATGCCGAATTCCACACCGCACATCTGCGGGAAATCGACATCCAGAAAGAGCAGGTCAAAATCCGTGCCGAGCAGAATCCGCCGGTAAGCCTCCTCGCAGGAGTACAGATGCTCGACGGAAAGATCACAGTCATTTGCGATCTGGAATTGCAGGAAAAATTGTGTCATGGCGTTGTGCAGCCGTTTGTCAGAGTCAATTACAGCGATTTTCACGTAGCGCTCCTTTAATTGTAATGCAGTGTATTGTGAGAATGTATCGGGACAGGCGGTGTCTGGATTTGCAGCCTTCCGGTGCAGCACCTGCCTGTCCTCTCTATTATAGCAAAATCGTTATAAAAAAGTCAAATATCTTCGTAAAATCATATTTTTTACTTTTATATTCAGCGCAATTTATACCCAAAAATCATACAGTTCATTCCAGAATCCGTTTTTCCGCCCCTGACATGTGTTATAATCGGGGCAGTTCCGGAACGAGAGGGGCGGCGCTTCCGTACTGTGTCCATCCGCAGATGCGAACGTGTCCGTCCGAAACAACAAAGCATAAGGTGGATAACGACCGATGAACGGTAAAAGAATTCTGACAGCAGTGCTGGCTGTGTTCTGCGCAGCAGCCGGTGCCGGTCTGCTTCATGCAGCGGCGTCGGCAGCAGATCTGCCGGTCTCTGTATCGGAGGGGACAATTCCTGCGGATGATACGCTGAGCATCCTCTTTGCGGATATTACGCACAGACCGGATCATCCGGTGATGTCAGCGGACGGCAAGCCGGATCTTTCCGGTCTGCTGGTATCGCTCTCCGGCATAAACGCCGAGGGCAAGCCCTATGACATCCTGACAGATGTAACGCCCGAGGAAGCGAAATCCCGCTTTGATGTGCAGATGATCACAGAGCCCAATGATCCGAACGGCTGGGAATGCACGATCACCTTTACAGCATACAGCACAGTGAATCAGGAAAATGTATCTGCGTCCGTGAAGCTGATGCTCGACGATGCGCCGGAAACGACCGCACCGGTGACCACAGGCACAACGGCTCCGCACGATCTCTTTGGCTGACTGAACACCTGTCAGCAGGGCAGGCATCCATTCGCAATGCTC
>JAGKVC010000035.1 GCA_021152595.1 Clostridia bacterium | reverse complement strand
AAGATTGCAAGATTGCACGTTATGATTAACAGACCGGATATTCTGCGGATCCGCTGTCCGGACGGGGGCATGCGATATCCTGATTCTATGTTAAATGATAAATATTTCTCCGGGGTATTGACAAATCTGTGCTAACTGTGTATACTGTACATGAACAGTTGAACAGAACGAGGTGAGAGCATGAACCTGTTTATCGACAACAAGAGCGGCGCCCCGATCTACGATCAGATCTATACGCAGATCAAGGCGCTCATCATCAGCGGGGAACTCAATGAGAATGATCCGCTGCCGTCGATCCGAAATCTCGCAAAGGATCTGCGGATATGAACCGCCCTGATTCCGGCACGATCCGGCTGCTCGGACAGGAGATCTCCGCGGAGCAGCGCAATGAGATCGGCGTCGTGCTGGATGAGGTCGGGCTGCCGGAAGGACTCAATACCAAGCAGATCGGCAGGATCATGAAAAACTCGTTCAAAAACTGGCAGAGCGATGTCTATGAGAATTACCTCAAAAAGTTCAATCTGCCGGACAACAAGAAATTCAAGACCTTCTCGAAGGGCATGAAAATGAAGCTGGGGCTTGCGATCGCGCTCTCGCATCAGGCAAAGCTGCTGATCCTCGATGAGCCGACCGCGGGACTGGATCCGCTGGTGCGCGAGGAGCTGCTGGAAATCCTCAATGACTTCACGCGCGAGGACGATCACGCGATTCTGATTTCGTCGCATATCGTCAGCGACCTCGAAAAGATCTGCGATTACATCGCGTTCCTGCACAAGGGAAAGCTGATGCTCTGCGAGGAGAAGGACCGCCTGCTCGAGCAGTACGGCTTCATCCAGACCACGGAGGAGAATCTCAAGGCACTGGAAAAGGATGCGGTCAAGGGCAGCAAAATCACAAAATACGGCGCTGAGGCGATTGTGGATCGCACGCTGATTCCGCAGACGTTCGATGTCCGCCCTGTGACGATTGAGGAGCTGTTTGTCTATATGGCAAAGGGGGAGTGACCTTTGAAAGGGCTGCTCTGCAAGGATTGCTGCCATTTGTGTACGCCGGTCGGCTATCTGGTACCGGCTGTGCTGCTGCTCTGCGGCATGATCCTGAAAATCCCGTATCTGCTGACATTTATCGCGGTGTATCTCAGTGCGCTGCCGATCGGGATTCTCCAGAATGACGAAATCACGCGCTGGGATATCCGCGTGATGACCATGCCGTTCAGCCGCCGCGCGATTGTCTCGGAAAAATATCTGGTCTCGCTGCTGATGACACTGTTTTCGGCGCTGCTCATCGGATTCGGCACGGCGGTTTCCCTGCGGAATCAGTTTCCGGATGCGGTCTCGGCGGCGGCATGGGTGACCGGCGCGGTGATGCCCTGCGTTGTCATGCCTGCGCTGTGCTATCCGTTCTGCTTCCGCTTCGGCGCGCAGAAAATGAACATGCTGATTCTGGTGATGATCATTCTCTTTGCAGGTGTATTTTCGGCGGCGATCTCGTTTCCGGATGCTGTATACATCCCGTTTTACTATCCGATCATCGCGCTGATCCGGCTGTTTCCGCAGATCCGTTCGCACCGGAACGTGATCGCAGTTTTCAATGCAATTTTAGAAGCTGAAAAAATCCGCATTATTCTCTGGACGCTTGCAGGCTATGCCGTGCTGACGGTTTTCTCGTGGCTGCTTGCAGTCCGCGGATTCCGCAGGCGTTCATATTAGGGCGTGTTGACACGAAGCCTGACACGCCCTGGAAAGGAACTTATCATGAAAGGCTTACTGACAAAAGAAATCTATCTGGCATGTACCTCTGCTGTTTTCCTCTATGTTCCGGTCTTTATCGTACTCGGGCTGATCCTGAAAAATCCGTTTTTCCTGACGTATATCGGCGTATTCTTCGCGGTGATGCCGATCTCGCTGATGAGCTTTGACGAGACAAGCCGCTGGGATCGCTATGTACTCGGGATGCCGTTCAGCCGCCGCACGATTGTCACCGCGAAATATGCCGTGACGCTGATTCTGGCGGCGTTTGCATGCGTTATCATGCTGCTGATGTCGCTTGTGCTTGCAGGCGGCGGCAGGATGAGCCTTGAGGCTTCGCTGCCGGTTATGGCATCCTCGGTCGCGCTGTGCCTGATCTTTCCGACGGTGCTGTATCCGCTGAACTTCAAACTCGGCACGACAAAGGCGCGTATGGCGATGCTCGTTCTGGTCGGCGCGGTGACCGGCGGAATGGTTCTGCTCAGCACCAGACACAGTATCATCGGCGATCTGACCGACAAGATGCGCAATACATCGCCTGCCGTGTTCTGCGGCATCGGTGCGGCTGTGCTGCTTGCGCTGTTTGCAGCCTCGTGGGCGCTGTCCGTCCGGTTCTATACAAAGCGCGAATTCTGAGGGGGATATATATGAAAGGCTTACTGCTCCGGAATCTGTATTCGCTCCGGATTCCGGTTCTGATTGTCGCTGCGGCTGCGGTGCTGTTTTCGTTTGCTTCGAGATACGCATTTATCCCGATGTATATTGCAATGGGATATCTGGTCATACGGGAGCTTCTTCCGCAGTTTGAGGATGAAAAAAGCGGCTTTGCGCATTGGCGCCTGACGATGCCCGTCAGCCGGAAAACCTGCGTACACGCCGCCTATCTGACCGTGCTGACTGTGAATGCCGCCGTTTTGCTGCTGCTGGTGACCGGCGAACTGGCGTATCATCAGAATATTGCCCATGCATGGTATTTCTTTGGAATCCTGCCTGCGGTCGGTTTTCTGATGCCTGCTGTGTTTCTGCCGCTGACAATTCGGTTCGGGCGGTTCGTCGGGGTGAGCGGTGCGATGATCGTGCTTGTGCTGTATCTGTCGGCATTGCCGCTGATGCGCGTCAGCATTTTAATGGTGATAAAGCCGGAAAGTGCCGCGGCGGCAGCAAAGGCGTCTGCGTCTCTGGGCGCGCTGCTGCCGGGCGTATCCGTGCTGATCTTCTTCGGTCTTTCGTGGCTGCTGTCACGCCGGATGATCGAAAAGCGCGAATTCTGAGGGGGATACCTATGAAAGGCTTACTGCTCCGGAATCTGTATTCGCTCCGGATTCCGGTTCTGATCGTCGCGGCTGCTGCGGTGCTGTTCGGCGCGATGATCGGGGTTCCGTTTATGACGCTGTATCTGGGATTGACCTATCTGGTCATGCTGGAGACCATGCCGCTTGCCGAGGATGTGAAAAGCGGCTTTGAAAGCTGGCGTCTGACAATGCCGGTCAGCCGGAAGGACTGCGTCAATGCGTCGTTTCTCACGGTGCTGATGATAAACGGTTCGGTTCTGCTGTTGTCGCTGCTGTGTGATATCGCTGCACCGAGCGAGTTTCAGGAAATCTGGTATGATTTCGGCATCATGTCCGCAATCGGGCTGCTGCTTCCGGGCATGCTGCTGCTGCTGACGTCACGCTTCGGCTTCAAGAAAGCCGGAATCATGATTCTGCCGCTGCTGATGTTGTTTGCGCTCGTGCAGCGCTTTGTTCCCGGACCGGATGTGCAGTTTCACGGAAACGGTACTCCGCCGGTTGTGACCTATCAGCCGTATCATATGGTGCTGACGCCGGTCTGTCTCGCGGTATTTGTCACCGCATGGCTGCTGTCCCTGCACCTGATCGAAAAACGTGAATTCTGACAAAAGGAGTGTATCAAAATGAAAGAAACAGCGAAGAATCCTGCAAAGCACGGCCGGAAAGCAATCCGGTTCCTGCTGATCCTGACTGCGGCAGCCGCGCTGATCTGGACAGGACTTGTATTATTCAAAAACAAGCAGACAAAGGAGTTTCTGTTTCAGCATAATAACGAAGCCAAGAGCATGTACAATCTGCTGAACACGCTGATGATGGAAACGGATACGGCGCTGCCGCAGGGGAACTATACCGGATACGGCAGAATCGAGGGCAGTACCATGACGGTGACGCCGGACGATCCGTCGATTGCGCCGTTTACGGCTTCGGCAAACGGATACTATGAAGCGGAGGAGCCGTATTATTTCGCCTACCGCATGGAGGACAGCATGATCACGCAGATCCGCACAAGCCGCCGCGATGTGCTGCGCAAGACGCCCGAGACCGGACATTTCGACCTCCTCGGCGGCGAAAAGCTGACCATGGCAGAATACTATCTGGATACCTTTACGGCGTATTATCCGTAATCATCGCAGACATTTTAAGGAGGGATTATCATGGAGTTCATTTTGCGGATTTTTGTGAACTGGGGGATCATCGGCGGACTTTCTGTCCTTGTCACGGGGCTGATCGGAAAGCTGATTGCTGCGAAAACACAGCGTGTAAGCTGCGCAGGCGTTATGAGCATCCTCAACGGGATCCTCGCGGCAGGTATTGCGCTGCCGTCGGCGCTGGAGATCAAAAACGCGCAATGCTACTGTGACTTCTGCATCGGGCATGCGGAGGATCTGCTTTTCCTTGTGGCAGCGCCGCTGATGCTGCTCATGCTGATCTGCTTTGCTGCCGGTATGAAGCATAGAAAGCAGCGTGCGGAAGGAATGTGATCGTCATGCGCGCGATGCTGACAAAAGAATGGTATACGCAGAGGCGGCTGATCTGCCTGCTGCTTGCGTTTGCGCTGATCGGAGCGTATAACATCGTCCTTTATTTTTTGCTGGTGCTGTTTCTCGCACCGCCGATCATCGCGCTGCTGCCGCTGTTCTCGCTGAACAGGGACGCGGTCTCGCATTTTGACCGCTGGTATCCGGTGCTGCCTGCAAAGCGCAGCAGCTACGCGGATTTCTACTATATCGCGGTGATCGTCTCAACATGCATCTATCTTGCCGTGCAGGTGCTGATCGGCAAATGTGTATTACATGAAGATGTGAGTGTCAGTATGGTGATCCTGCATGGCGTGCTGTGTCTGCTGATGCCTGCGGTCTATCTGCCCGTGACATGCCGCTTCGGGATCACGGCAGGCAGAATCGCGGCGCTGCTGATGCTGCCGGTCTATGTGCTGCTGCCTCTTACGGAAATTTTCGCAAGCGGCAGACTATGGATGTTTCTCGGTGACGGGAACTGTGAAACCGTCATGACGAGAGCATCTGTGCTGGGGCTGTGCATGCTGCTGATCTTCCCCCTCTCGCGGATGCTGAGCGTCCGGGCGCTGCGCAGAGCGGAATCCTGATGAAATGAGGGCTGACAATGAAAGGCTTGCTGCTGAAAGAATGGTATCAGAACGTGTGGGCTCTGGCGCTGCTGTTTCTGCTGATATTGCCGCGGGACGGGAATTTATTTGAGCCTGCGTGCATGATCGCGCTGATCATCGGGATCTATCCGCTGTGGTCGATCGCTGCCGATCAGCGCAGCCGGTTTGACCGGTATCAGCTCACGCTCCCCATAGCCAAAGAAAAGCGCTGGGATGTGTATTATGTGCTGCTGCCGGTGATGACGGCCGTGCTGCTGCTGCTGTTTTATCTGCTGCACGGGCGCGATCTGCCGAACTATGACATGCTGAAGCATATGACATCGAATGCGGAATTTGAGATATACAGCAAATTTCACTCGCTGATGACGGTGCGGCAGTATCTCTGTGCGCAGATCGTCTGTACGCTGCTGCCTGCCGCCTGCTATATTCCTGCTGCTGCAAAGGGCGGTCGCTCTTTGGGGCTGTGTATTGCGCTGCTGCCTTATATCGTGATCTTTCTTGTGTGCAGTAATCTGTCAAGGGCATACGTGCAGGAATCGCTGTTCGGCATGAAGATCTATGAGAGCGAGCTGCTGTTTGAGATCGCGGCAGGCGCGGCGCTGGTGCTTTTCCTGCTCTCGCGGATGCTGACTGTCAGGGCGCTGCGCGAAGCGGAATACTAATATAATTGTATATCCTGCTGCCGCCGGAGGGGTAGTCCTTTCCGGCGGCTGTTTTTTGCCTGCGCAAGATCGTCTGATTTTTGCAAAATGCCTGCGCGCGGCACGGTCTGCGCTTTCCGGAACATGCGTTCTGATTTGCGGCGCGGCGGTGCAGTATCAATGCAGAATATGCCGCAAAATCGGCACAATCCGGCTGTTTTCTGAAAAATAGTCAAAACATATAATAGCATCCGGAATCTGCGAGACGCTTCCACTCTCAAAAGAAAAAGTTTTCTCAGAAGATACGTAGATTTTATAATGTGATAGATTCGTTCCGCCAAAATCATGACCATATATGAAAAAGTTAGGAATCAGGAGCAATCCGGAGAAAACTGCCGAAATATTCATCCTAAAAATTTTACGGCATTTTCTCGGGCTTTGCAAATTGTCCGGAAACGTGGTATCATTAGACCATCGGGAGGGAAAAACACCGCAGCGACGCGGCGCCCGCCCCACGAAAGGAATGTGAATTATGAATACCAATGAGACCTACACTGTAAAGAAAAAGGGTGCTGCCGGCAAGATCGCCGGTGCCGTGATCGGCTTGACCGCAGGTATCGTCCTGCTGGCGACTGCGACCGCGAGCGTCCCTGCCGGACATACGGGCGTCATTGTTACGCTCGGCAAGGTCAGCGACCGTACCCTCCCGGAGGGCTTCCACTTCAAGGCCCCCTTTGTGCAGGAGGTCGTCGATGTGAGCAACCAGATTCAGGTATTTGAGGGCGACGCGACCGCCGTTTCCAAGGACCTGCAAACCGTCAACAGCGTGATCGCGGTCAACTACCGCATCGCTTCGGCGGAATCCGCACATATCTACCGCAATATCGGCAATGATTACGAGGCCGTTGTGCTGACGCCTGCCGTGCAGGAGAGCGTCAAATCCGTCACCGCGAAGTACACCGCGGAGCAGCTCATCACCGAGCGCACCGCAGTCGGCGAGCAGATCAAGGAAACGCTCAGCAACAAGGTCAGCGAGTACGGCATCCAGATCGAGAAGTTCAATATCGTCAACTTCGACTTCTCCGCCGAGTTCAATGCCGCGATCGAGCAGAAGCAGGTCGCCGAGCAGAATCTCCTCAAGACCAAAACCGAGCAGGAGCAGGCAATCGTTATCGCGGAGGCAGAGGCAAAGAAAAAGGTCATCGCTGCCGAGGCGGAAGCCGATGCAACGCTGAAAAAGGCGCAGGCACAGGCGGATGCGAACGATCTGCTGAACAAGTCCCTGACGGATCTTGTACTCCAGAACAAGATGCTCGAGAAATGGGACGGCGCCGTGCCGAAGGTCAGCGGCAGCGATTCCTCTCTGCTGCTTGATATCACCGGCAGCACCGGCGCTGCACAGCAGGCAGCTCCGCAGACAGCGGCACCTGCAACTGAATAATCTGTATCAAAAGCCGATTTTCTACGCATCATCGCAGCAATTCGATTTCAACACAGCATCATCACAGCAGCAGATTACATGGCTTTCTGATAAGACATCAAGTCCGGACACAATCGCAGACATCACGCAGTACATCATGATCGTGACAGCACAATGACTTTGACACCTCAGGTTTTGACAATGGACAGAGAGAATTTCCACATCGGACAACATGCAGGACAATCGAGTATCGACGAAACGGCATCAAGCCTGACAGCATGAGGACAACGAAGCAGTGACAACATGCCATCACCGCGCCTGACAGCATGCAGACAATTAACTGGTGACAGAACGACAGCAAGTATGACAGCATGAGGACAACGAAGCAGTGACAACATGCCATCACCGCGCCCGACAGCATGAAGACAATCAACTGGTGACAGAACGACAGCAAGCCTGACAGCACGAAGACAATTAACTGGTGACAGAATGACATCACAGCCTGACAGCATGAAGACAATCAACTGGTGACAGAATGACATCCCAGCATGACAGCATCATGACAACACAAATCCGACAGACATCATCGCAGAGAGACAGCACGAATGCCCTACAGCTTTGAACCGACATCAGGCAGGACAAACACTCCGACAGCCGGTACGTGACAGAAAGACAATCGAGAAAAGACAAACAGCCTCGCAGCGGGCAGTGCGTGCCTTCCGTGTGCCGCACTGCCTGATATGCTGCAATCTGAATCTGACAAATCCCATGCAGCCGCTCTGCACCGCGATGTGCAGGCACCGATGAAAGGAATGGAACATGAAAAAAAGACTGACATCCGCTTTGCTCGCCCTGATGATGACCGCATCCCTCTGCGGCTGCGGCGATGATCCGGCCGCTGAAGAGCCCGTCAGAGATATTGCCGTCGAGACGGCTGCGGAAGCTGCTGAAACCGAAGCAGAGACTGCGGAAGTCACAACGGCAGAAGAAACCGCTGCCGAATCCGCAGATTCTACCGAACCGGCTCCCGCTGAAACGGCTGCCGCGGAGCAGACAGCAGAAACAGATAACAAAGGTGCTGCACCTGTGAGCAAGGATGAGCTTGCAGAGGTGCAGAGGGTTGCAGATACATATTTCAAGGCAATGAAGGACGGCGACTACGAAGCGCTCGTCGATGTATTCGACGTTGAGATGCTCTATTATCTCGAGAACGGCGAAACGGGCAGCCGCGAGCAATATCTGGAGTTCCTCCGCGATATGAGCGATGAGGAAACCGGCGCCTCCTCCATTGAAAATGACAATGTCACGATCGGGGATCCGGTCTGTGCAAATGAGCAGGCAGAGCAATATAACGAATTCTTCCGCAAGATCGACGAACTGAGCGAGGGAAAATCCAAGCTCGCTGAGAATTTCAAGGTGGACGGCGTATACAACATGCGCCTGCAAACCTCCGGCACGACCGCCGCAAGCACCTCGACCGATGAAAGCGGCATCAAGATGAATGTCGATGTCAGCGGCAGCTTCGATTTCGGCATGGATATCCCGATCCTGCGCATCAACGGTCAGTGGAAGGTCGATCCGGCGATCGGTCTGATCATGGGCTTTTATCAGATGTTCTCCGGACTCGCGGACGGCTCCGTGCCGATCACGGTCAACGGCGAATCCGTCGCCCCGACCACGTAACAAACGCTTTGAACCGGACGGATCCTCTGTCCGGCGATAGATGACATCTCAGGACGAAGACAGAAAGCCCCGCGCACCTCTCTTTCTCTTTCGGCAGCCGCTGACCGCGCATGCGTCTTACGATCAACACAATAACCGGTACAGCATATACACCGCATGAATCCGAATCGGCGGCTGCAAATATTTTCCTCAAGAGCAGCAGATGCCGTCTGCATACCGAACTGACAATCCCGGTCAGCGCAGACGGCAGCATTCTGCGTTTATCAGAAAAATAAGGAGTAAACCTATGAAAACCGGATTGAAAATCACGCTGATCGCGGTCGGCATCGCTGCGATCGGCTCGACTGTGTTTCTCGCAGGATTTGGCGGCATGTACTATAAAAAGCGCGCAGAAGAACAGTACGGCGAAGCACTCAAATTTGTCGCAGAGGCGTATCCCTATGCCGATCTTGCGGTGCCTGCGGATTATGTCTCCCGCACGCAGCAGGGCGTCACGCTGATGATGCCTGTGAATCTGGAGCAGCTCAGCACAGATCCGGAGAGCCCCAAATATAATGTGTATTTCAGCGAGGATAAAACGCAGATGGTGATGTATCAGAAGCCGTTTGACTTCGGCAAGCTCGATCTCGCAGAGATTGACAACAACGCAAGTGCGCGTCTGCTTGAGAAGTTCTGCCGCTCTATGGACCGCGAACCGCTCTCCGACTGGTACAGCTACTATGACCTGATCTATCACATGACGATCGACGACTGCAATATCCACAGCGCAAAGCAGGCGGCAGTCTTTGAATCCTTCGCCTATGCAAAATCCGAGTCAGTCACAGGGCTTTATGATACCTGCTGGGACTGGACAAATCCGGCAGGGGACAAGGGCTTTATCTTCATGAGCGAGCGCAAGGAGCGTGATTCGACGCTGTACCCGAACGGCGTGTATTACAGCGTTCTTGTCGAGCTGTTTGACGGCAATATCAGCTATGATACAATGATCCGCGCAAATGATCTCGAGACCTGCTGCCGCATCGCAAATTCCGTTCAGATCGAAAAATAACCGTTTCCACAAATCTGCCAAACATCACAATCACAAAAGGAGAATATAATATGAAATGTCCGGAATGCGGAAAAGAATGTCAGAAGGGCTGCATTGAGGCGAAGGAGGTCGGCAGCCTGACGCAGTTTAACACAAGGCTCCTCTGGTATCCGGAGGAGGAGAAGCAGAAGATTCTGCGCAAGGGGACTGTCAGGCTGTCGCTCTGGGGCGACGGCTATTACTGCGATGAATGCATGACGGTCTTTGCGGCGTTCAGGGAGGCAAGATGATGAAAGAATACAAAATCAAGATGGTGCAGTGCAGCTATGACCGCGCTGTCACGGAGACACCCGAGCCGGATACGCTGATCGGCAAGGTGAAGGATTTTTTCTCACCGGTCGAGCTGCCGGTTGATCCTTCGATCCCGAACGGCGGACTGCTGACCGGCGAAGCCGAAGCCCTGATGCAGGAGATGAACCGGCAGGGCTGGGAGGTCGTCAGCGTTGTGCCGTCATGGGACAATCTGACGCTGATGATCACTTTTGAGCGTGAAAAGGTATCTCCGATGGAGTGATAGCAGTATCTCCGATGGATTTAGAATGAGGGCGCTGCCCTCAAACTCCCGCCAAAGGGATGATCCCTTTGGAATCCCGTTTTTATGCTGAAATAATATGAAGTCGCTTCTGTTCTCGTAAACGGAGCGACTTCATTTTTTCGCTGTATTTGACATGAAGTGAAGAGAGAATAGTGAAAAATGAAAAGAGAAAAACGAAAGCCGCTCCCATTTACGCTGATAGGAGCAGCTTTCGTTTATACTCATATAAACATGGTGTCTGGGGATAATGTCCAAAGCGAGGGGGTTGGGTGAGTTTGCTTTGCAAACTCATAGCGCAGTGTGGCGAGCAGCCCCCATTACAAATCCGTCGGAGACACCGCTATAACATATTCCTGAAAGCAGAAGCATAGAATGGAACAGAAACCGAAAAGGGGAATCCGATATGAAAAGAATGTTCCGGACGATGCTGCTGGGGACCATACTGCTGACGGGGCTGCACGGTCTGCATGCCGGTGCCGCCGATGCGCCGGAAATCAGCGCGAAGGGCTGTGTCCTCATGGATGCGCAGACGGGCTATATCCTCTTTGAACAGAATGCGCAGGAAAAGCTCCCGATGGCAAGCACGACCAAGATCATGACCACGCTGCTGACGCTCGAAAGCGGCGATCTGGATACGCCGTTCATCGTTGACAGTGAGGCGATCCGCGTTGAGGGTTCGTCGATGGGCTTGCAGCAGGGCGATACGGTCACGAAGCGCGCGCTCTGCGTCGGGATGCTGCTGCCCTCGGGCAATGACGGTGCAAATGCCGCCGCGGTCAGAGTCGGGGGGAGCATTCCGGCGTTTCTGGAGATGATGAACGCGCGCGCCAAAGCGATCGGCATGACGCGCACCTTCTTCGCATCGCCCTCCGGTCTGGACGCAGAGGGACACGGCGCTTCTGCCTGCGATATGGCGCTGCTTGCGAGGGAAGCACTCAAAAATCCCGATTTTGCTGAGATTTGCAGGCAGCAGTCCATGACCGTCAGCTACGGCAATCCGCCCTATTTGCGCACGCTGACCAATACGAACAAGCTGCTGAGCATGGATGATACCGTGATCGGCGTGAAAACCGGCTTTACCGATGCCGCAGGGCGCTGTCTCGTCAGTGCATGCAGGCGGCAGGCGCGCACGCTGATCTGCGTCACGCTCAACGACCGCAATGACTGGGCGGATCACAGCGCGCTCTATGAGTACGGCTTTGCAGGCGCTTCGGATTACGAGGTACCGCTGCCGGAGCAGGTGTGCGTACAGGTCGAGGGCGGCGATGCGCAGGAGGTTCGCGGCTATATCAGGGAGCCGCCGAAGCTGACTGCGTGGTACGGTGTGCCGCCGGAATATACCGTGACTGCGGAGATTCCGCCGTTTCTGCTGGCGCCCGTCGAACGCGGCGCGGAAATCGGCGCGCTGATCTGGCGGAACGGTCCGGTCGAGATCGCGCGGACACCGCTTTATGCAGCAAAAAGCGTACAGGTTCCCAGTGATACTGTGCAGGATTCATGGTTTGTACGTACAATTCAACGTATAAGATGTATGTTTAACCGATTACAGCCTGTATAAATTCCGTCAAGATTTACAAACTTGCTGTACCGTTTCTGTAAACAATGCTGATTTTTTACAAATATGCTAAAAACCCCTTGACGAACGAAAGGCATTTTGTTATAATATAGGCAAGGTGAGCGTTTGTAATTCGGCATCCATCCTTTCCTCCGCAATTGATTTATCCTGCTCGCCGTTAATGTGATAAATCAATCGCCCTCTCGAAATTTACCCGTAACCAAAGCAGCCTTCTCATGCGCGAGAAGGCTGTTTTGGTCTTTATTCGCAGGACATACTGTCTATTAAACGATGCTCTTTCAGTGCTTCTGAAATTGCAGTTGAGCTCATATAATCCGATAGCAGCTTTGCCGGTGTTTTTCCGCATTTCATCTTGCATTTTTCAGAACAATATGATATAACCGCGCCGTGCGCGGCTCCGATTTTACGCCCAAGAAGCGAAAAGTCAGGATTATTTTATCCTTCTCCCATTGCATTTTCCGGAACAATATGATATAACCGCGCCGTGCGCGGCTCCGATTTTACGCCCAAGAAGCGAAAAGTCAGGATTATTTTATCCTCCTCCCATTGCATTTTCCGGGATAATGTGATATAATAGAAAGCACGCTATTGGATAGGAGAGACGATATGTCATTGGGATTTGTATGCAACAGCCTTCTGCTCGGCGCAGGGCTTGCAATGGATGCATTCACAGTGTCGCTCGCAAACGGGCTGAATGAGCCGGAAATGCGGCGATGTAAGCAGGCAGGCATCGCAGGGATGTTTGCCGGATTCCAGACCTTGATGCCGCTGATCGGCTGGATCTGTGTTCACACGGTTTTGAAGTATTTTCGCGCTTTTGAGAAGCTGATCCCGTGGATCGCGCTGCTGCTGCTCTGCCTGATCGGCGGCAAGATGCTGATTGAGGGCATCCGGAAAAAGCAGTCGGAGCCGGATCAGAAGACCGCCGCGCTCGGGTTCGGTGCGCTGATTTTGCAGGGCATCGCAACCTCTATCGACGCGCTGTCCGTCGGGTTCACGATCGCGGATTACCGCGGCGCGCTCGCACTTGCTGCCGCCGTGATGATCGGCGCGGTGACGTTCCTGATCTGCATTGCCGGACTGCTCATCGGCAGACGCGCCGGTATGAAGCTCGCAGGCAAGGCGACAATCCTCGGCGGTCTCCTGCTCATCGGCATCGGCATTGAGATCTTCATTTCGCATCTGTGAGGTATCTCCGATGGATTTGGAATGGGGACTCCGTCCCCAAGCCCCTGCCAAAGGGATACTATCCCTTTGGAATCCCATTTTTTATACATGAATAGAAATAAGCCGCTGAATCAACGTAAATGCGTTGATTTGGCGGCTTATATTTTTCACGGTTCACAAAGAAACCGGAAGCCGCTCAATTCACGTATTACGCAGAATTGAGCGGCTTTCATTATATTTTGTTTCCTTGATCGGGACACAGTGCTGCATTACTCATTTTGAATCATTCGGACTTTAGCATATCGGATGCAGGCACTGCCTGCCCCCCATTACAAATCCATCGGAGATACCTTAATCATCTCTGGGATGCTTCGTACTCCTTGGCGAGGTTCTTGAGGATCTTTGCGACGAACTGATCGACCTCATTATCGGTGAGGGCGTGGTCATTGCTCTTGAACCAGAGCGAGAACGCGAGCGAATGCTTGCCTGCCTCGATCTGCTTACCCTCATAGACATCGAAGAGCTGAACGCGGTCGAGCGACTTGCAGGAGCGCTTCATGCAGGCTTCGAGATCGGCGCAGATGACCTCCTTGCTGACGAGCAGCGCAATATCACGCTGTTCAACGGGGTACTTCGGCAGCGCCTCAAATGCGACCGGCTTATTGAGATACGGACGCAGAACGGTCAGATCCAGCTCTGCGAGGAATACCGCGTGATCCGGCACCTCGGCGTCGGTCAGGTCATGCGCGAGCATACCCAGCCAGCCGATCTCCTGTCCGCCGAGCGAGACAACCGCGCTCATGCCCGGATGCAGGAACGGATACTTCGCGGTATCCTCCGGCTTTGCATAGGTGAATTCGAGACGGAAAGCGTCTGCGATCGCCTCCAGAACTGCCTTGCCCTCGAAGAAATCGACCTTGCCGCCGTCAAAGAGACCGATCGACAGCGCCTCGCGCTCCTCGGGCTCGGTGCTGGGATGCTCCTCTGCGGAGTGATAGGTCTTTGCAATCTCGAACAGACCGCCTTCATCATTGCCGCGGCGGACATTGCGAATCACGGCGTTCAGCATCGAGGGTGCGAGCATCGTGCGCATGATCGAGAGATCCTCCGAGATCGGATTGAGAATGCGGATCGCCTGACGCTGCGGCGCATCCTGCGGAATATGCAGCAGATCGAGATCCTTCTGCGAATAGAACGAATAATGGATCGCCTCATAGAGTCCCTGTGCAGCGAGCGTGCGCTTGAGCTTGAGGATGCTGTTCTGCGCAGCGTTTCTGCCGCCGTTCGTGACGGATGCCGCAGCAAGGAAGGTCGGCTTGATGTGATCGTAGCCGTACATGCGGATCAGTTCCTCGGCGATATCCGGTGCATTTTCGATATCCTCGCGGTAGGGCGGAATCTGCACGGAGAGCTTGTCGCCGTCGATCTGCGGTGCAAAATTGAGATTGGTGAGAATGCGCTTGATCTCATCATCCGGAACGGTGATGCCGAGCAGCTCGTTGATCTTTGCGATGGAAACGGTCAGCGGACGGGTTGCCGTCGGATCGGCGCTGACAGCCTCGCAGAATGCAGCGGAAGTGACGGTGCCGCAGTTCAGCTCCTCGATGAGGTGCAGGGCACGCTTTAAGCCGAGCTGCGTTGCGTATTCATCGACGCCCTTTTCAAAGCGCTGGGAGCTGTCCGAATGCTGACCGAGCGCTCTGCCGGTCTTGCGGACATTGTCGCGCATGAACTTTGCGGATTCAAATACGACATCCGCGGTATCATCCTTGATTTCGGAGTTCAGACCGCCCATGATGCCTGCGAGCGCGACCGGCTTTCTGCCGTCGCAGATGACGAGGTTATTGGGATTGAGCTTGAATTCCTTTTCGTCGAGCGTGACGATGGTCTCATCCTGCTTTGCTCTGCGGACGATGATCTGCTTGTCCTCGAGCTGACGCAGATCGAAAGCGTGCATCGGCTGACCGATCTCCTTGAGGACATAGTTTGTGATATCGACGATATTGGAAATGGAGCGGATGCCGACGAGCGCAAGTCTGCGGCGCATCCATGCAGGGGACTGTCTGATCCTGACATCCTTGACATAGTGAGCCTGATAGCGCGGGCAGAGATCCGGCGCTTCGACCGTGACCTTGAAGCCGTCGAGACCGGAAGCATCCGGCGTGAAATCGAGAGCCGGCATTTTGAGCGGCTTGCCGAGTGCGGCGGCGACCTCACGCGCAATGCCGAGGACGCTCATGCAGTCCGGACGGTTTGCGGTGATCGAAATATCATACATCCAGTCGTCGAGACCGGTGATCTCCTTGATATCTGCGCCGACGGGAGCCTCCTCCGGCAGCACGAGCAGACCGCAGTAATCCGCGCCCGGATAGAGATCCTCATTCAGACCGATCTCAACGCCGGAGCAGAGCATACCGTGGGATTCAAAGCCCTTGAGCTTGCCCTTTTTGATCTTCATGGTGCCGGTGACGGTAACATGGTCGCGCTCGGTTTCATAGACGGTTGCGCCGACGAGTGCCGCCGGATATTTGCCGCCGACCTTGACGTTATCGGCACCGCAGCAGATCTGGAAGGTGCCGTGTTCGCCGCAATCGACCTTGCAGACATGGAGATGCGTCTCGGGGATCGGCTCGCATTCTGTGACAAGACCGACCACAACGCCGGAGATCTCCTCGCCGGGCTGTGTCAGCGTTTCGACCTCAAAGCCGCAGTCAAAGAGTCTGGTTTCGAGCTCCTGCGGCGTAATATCAATATCAACGTATTCTTTTAACCAACTAAGCGGAACGATCATCTTTTTCAGTTCCTTTCATAACAAAGATTTTATATTTATAATGAGAAATGTGAAATGTGAAATGAGAAATTGCGGTATCCGCTTCGCGGATGATTCAGAATCCGTCGGCGCCAGCCGACACCTTTATTTCTAATTTCTCATTTCTAATTTCTAATTCTCCGGATGGGCTTATTCGTTGAACTGCGACAATACTCTGACATCCGACTCAAACAGCATCTTGATATTCGGAATGCCGTATTTGAGCATTGCGATACGCTCGATGCCCATGCCGAATGCAAAGCCGGTGTAGACATCGGGATCGACGCCGCAGTTTTCGAGCACCTTGCGGTTGACCATACCGGCACCGAGAACCTCGATCCAGCCGGTATCCTTGCAGAGACGGCAGCCCTTTCCGCCGCACTCAAAGCAGCTCACATCGACCTCGACAGAGGGCTCCGTGAACGGGAAATAGCTCGGGCGCAGGCGCGTCTTGACGTTCTCGCCAAAGACATTCTGCGCAAAGACATCGAGCATGCCCTGCAAATCGCAGAGGGTAATGCCCTTATCCACGACGAGACCTTCCATCTGGGAGAACATCGGGGAATGCGTTGCGTCGTCATCGGAGCGGAACACCTTGCCCGGGGAGAGAATCTTGATCGGCGGCTGGTTCTTTTCCATGACGCGGATCTGACCTGCGGAGGTCTGTGTTCTGAGCAGCAGCTCGGGGCTGACATAGAAGGTATCCTGCATATCGCGCGCCGGATGATCCTTCGGGGTATTCAGCGCGGTGAAGTTATAATAATCGTTTTCGATTTCCGGTCCCTCAAAGATCGTGAAGCCCATGCCTGCGAAAATGTCGATCAGCTCATTTGCGATCAGCGTATTCGGATGCAGCGCACCGGCTTTATGGGGCTTTGCAGGCATCGTGACGTCGATCTGCTCAGCGGCATTTTTCTTTGCAAGCTCAGCGGCTTTCAGACGGGCATCCTGTGCGGTAAAGAAATCGAGCGCCCATGTTTTCAGTTCGTTGACGATCTTGCCGAATGCCGGACGGTCTTCCGGTGCAAGATCGCGCATATTCTTCATCAGTGCGGAAATCTGACCTGCCTTGTTGTCGAGGTACTGCTTCCGGAGCTGATACATTTCTTTGGAATCGGTAATGGCGGCAGCGGCGGCTTCGATCTTCTGCCGCATCGCTTTGATCTGCTCTTCCATGTTCGATACCTTCCTCTCTTTGATTTTTCGGAAAACTCCAATCTATAGTATACCGCAAATCCGAGAGATTGTCAAGTCTTTCACAATCACGGGCGCGGCGAAACGGGGATTTATGATTTCGCATCCTGCGGCAATGTTCAGATCCAGCCGTAGGGATGCATGATCTGTTCCACAAGATCCTGATCAATGCTGTTGAATGTTGCAGCCTGCGACGGCTGTGTCTGCTGCTGCCGTCTCTTCTGCGTGTACCGTGTCCGCTGCGTATATTGTGTCCGCTGCGTTGACTGTGTCTGCTGCGCTGGCTGCGTCTGCTGTGTTGACTGTGTCTGCTGTGTTGACTGCGTCTGCTGTGCAGGCTGTGTATACTGTGTCCGGCTGCTGCTGTTTCCGGCGGATTGCTGCATGTTCTGCGGCGATCTTTTTTTCGGCGGAAGGATATCCGGCGCAAGCGTATAGACGACGCCGTACTGCGTGCGCTGACGGGAGAGGATCAGTCCGGCGTTTTCCAGCTCGCGGATCAGTGTGTCAATGTGCCGGACTGTGCAGTGCATCATGTCCGCAAGCTCGGCGTTTTGCAGCCGGACCTCATGTGTTCCGGTATCGCGGTTGAGCAGCATCGAAAGCAGAATCAATCCGCTGCTTGAGATCGTTCCGATCAGATGAACCGGCAGCCGTACCCACGTAAACTCCATTCTGATTCCTCCTTTTTTTCAGTGCAGTTCCTCTTTATACTTCTTTTCTTTTCTTTTTATTTTCTTTCTATATAGTATCATAAGAACATTCGTTCCGGAGCATTGCACATTTTGTTCCGGATATCCAGAACGATTGTTCTCATATGACCGGAACAAGGCTGTTCCGTTCCCCCCCCTATTAAGGGGTACCAAACCGGCAAAAAGTTGTACGCGCGCGTGCAACTTTCCCGATATTTTATATTGATTTAACTTGCTGAGTACAAAATACTGCACACGGAACAGGAAAAAGAGTAAAAAAAAGAACGCCTCCGTTCCGCACGGAGACGTTCTTTCTGAATGATAAGAACTTACGGGAGATCGAAGTAAGCAGTTGCCGGAGCGACCAGCGGCGGAACGGAAGTGTTGTAGTTGGTACCGTAGTGGACATACATCAGAGAGCCGCTGAGATGAACTCTTGCATTCGGAACCATGCCGAAGACGCTGTTGCCGATGTGCTCAATTCTCGGGCAGTAGATGTCTCTTACCCAGTGACCGTGATTCCAGTTTGCGGTGTTGAAAGCGCCGTCTGCGAGGATTCTGACATTGGAGCCGAGCTGAACGGTCGGGTTGGTGTTGCAGCGCTGGTATCTGAGCAGCACTCTGTTGTTCTTGCCGATGCAGAGCATTTCGTCTTCGGAACGGTTATTTGCCCATTTGCTGTTCGTGAGAACGCCGGTGCCGACAGACCAGAGCATTTCGCTTCTGTTGGAATTAAAGTTGTTCAGGTCGCGCATCCGTGCGAAGGAGTTTGCACCGATCACCTCAATGCCGGAGCCGAGGGTGACGTCATACATGTTCCATGCCCAGTTGCAGACATAGGAGCCGATCTGCTTGACGCTGTCCGGGAAGTTGATGCTGTGGAGACCGTCGCAGTCATAGAAAGCGTAGTCGCCGATGGTGATCAGCGAGGTGGAAAGATTGATGCTCTGGAGATTATCGCAGTTTTTGAAGAAGTTGCTGCCGATCTTATAGATGGTGTTCGGCATGGTGAGGTTCTTGATGTACTGTGCGCAGCTTTCAGAGTTATTGATGAAAGCGTTGTCATAGATTGCGATAACCGGCTTGCCGTTGATCGTAGACGGGATGTTGACGGTTTGCAGGTGCTGATAGTTGCGGCACTTGGTGATTGCATAGCCGGTGATATCCATCTCATACTCCCAGTGGCAGCCGTTGATATAGCCGCTGTAAGCAGAAGCGGTGAGTGCGGTATCCTTGATGATGCCGAGCGACGGCGCAAATGCAGCGCCTGTCATCATGGCAGCGGAGCAGATTGCAGCAACAATCTTTCTGTTGATGGTTTTCATGTGTATTTCTCCTTGTTTTCTTGAATTTTGATAGTATGATCAAAAACTGAGATCAAAATATCGCTGAGATTATATCTAGAATGTGCCAGGAAAACTGCGGCGTGTGTCAGGGATTATTTGTCAGGCCATATCGGAAGTCGGATAAAGTATATATTGTGATGCAAGCAAAATTGAATATTTCATATGATCCGTTCGGATGCTGAGAACATAAAAGAAAAAATAAAATAAAACAACCGGATGGCAAGGCAAACATACACTGCCCAGCTTTTCGGTTCCCCCTAAGCCTCCTTTCGGTAAATATTATACCGGATACTACTCACAGTTGTCAATCAATGCAGCGGAAAATCGGAAACCTGAATAATATTTTAATATTTGTGCAAAGTTCCCAAGTGTAAACCTGCACAAATAGTTGTATTTTTGATAGTTTGTATATCATGAGGGAGGAATACAACTTGCCGGCAAACAAAAACCACCCGACCATTGTGTACTGATCGGGCGGTATGGTTTATTCAGATGACGGCGCCGGGTTCAAGATCAACATGGATTTCAGTTCCGGAATCAATGGCTTCCTGAATTTCCTTTTTCATTTGATTCTCATCCATTCAAAAACGGGATTCTTAAGGGATAGATCCCTTAAGCGGGGCTTGGGGCTCGATGTTTGCGCAGCAAACTCGACACAGCGCAGCGCGGAGAGCCACCATTACAAATCCGTCGGAGACACCTCTATCCGTCGGAGACACATTCGTGACGATCTGTGAATTGCTTTGCAATTCACTTAGGGACGCCCTCTATCGCAGGGCGTCCCTCTCTCAAAAAGCATCCCCCGGATGCTTTTTGAAATTCACCCTTGCGGAGCTCCTTCGGCGGGGGAGTTTCGCTCGTTGCGACGAGCGACCAGAGGCGCTGCCTCTGGATTCCGCGAGCTTTTGAAAAAGCTCGACCCAAACTTTTATATTGGCGCTCCGGCAGCGTTTTCCATTCATCCATAATAAAAATGGGATTCCAAAGGGACAGTGTCCCTTTGGCGGAGTTTGAGGCGGAGCCTCATTATAAATCCGTCGGAGACACCGCAATCAAAGCATATTCACCGTCAGGCGCTCGGGATTTTCGCGTTCGGCGTGGGCGATGGCGGCGATGGCGGCTCTGCCGTAGGGGCCGAGATTATGGATCAGGCTTTCTGTATGCAGCAGATTGATCACGGTTTTCTGCGGCAGCGAGGTCAGGCAGTCATGCAGCGCATCGAGATTATTGCCGTAGAAGCCCGGCAGATAGAGCGACTTGGAAAAAATGCGGTGGAAATCCTCCTTTGTCTGGATTTCTTTGCAGTCAATCGTGACAGTCATGTTTATTCCTCCCCGTACAGCAGTTCAAATGTTTCGTAGTGGTCGCCGGTATAGTAGATGAGTCCGTCGTTTGAAAAGACAATGCGCTTTGCGCCGCGGGATTTCTTGCCGAGGGTGTCGATATCGCATTCGGTGTATTCTCTGCCCTTTTTCTCGGGGAGCTTGCCTTCGTAATTGCCGAAGTACGAGCCGCCGATGCAGCAGCCGGGGGCATAGGGCTCAAGCGAACCGCCCTCCCAGCCGAGCTTCTGCGCCTCCTTTTTGGAGATGAAGTTTTTGGGCAGCTCGCCGTATGTATAGATATACAGCGCGACGTCATCCTTGGTTGTGAAGGTGCCGTCCTTGTCGATGGTTCCCTCAACGACGAGCGGCTCCTCCGCCTCCGTGAGCGTTCCGGCATCATATTCAGCGGCAGGCTCCGTGACCGTGACAACGGATGTCACCGTAACGATCTGCGTGACCGTGACGACCTCCGTGACCGTCTCCGGCGCAAGCGGAACGGTGTCCGTCGGATGCGTTGCCGGTTTACCGGTTTCCGCCTCAATGATCTCAAGGCTGTATTCGGGTGCCGTGACGCTGCTTTCCTCCGCCTGCTGGACGGGCTTTCTGCCGCATCCGCCGAGACTGAGCAGCATGCCTGCGGCAAGGACACCGGAGAGAATTCGTTTCATTGTAACCGCCTCACTTTCTGGTTATCGGAAGATTCTGAGGATTGATTCAAAAATGGGATTCTTAAGGGATAGTATCCCTTAAGCGGGGTTTGGGGCAGCGCCCCATTACAGATCATTGCGGAGCGATACCTGAAAACAGCGAGAGGAAAACCTTGTTGAGCGCGTCCCAGTCCGGATGCGGACGATCGGGCGTCTGTTCTGCGATCTCTTTGAGTTCCGCAAGCTGCCGGTCGATATAGGCATGCAGCGGCGCGATCGGCGGCTCTGCGCCAAGCTCCGAGGTCTGCGACTTGCGCGCGAGCAGATCATCCACAACAGGGCGGATCTCCGGCTCAAGCTCCGCCTGCATCAGCTCAGAGAACAGCATCGGCGGCGGTGTCTGCCGGTCGAGAATCCAGCGGCAGGCGAGGATCGGACGCAGCACATAGAAATATTTTTTCAGCTTGACCGCATCGCCCTGTAAATAGGCTCTGGCATTGCCGCTCGCCATGCTCAGATAGTGATGCAGCCCCGATTTTACACGGAAATACTTGGGAATCACCTCGCTGATCCGCTGCCATTCCGGCGCGGTGCGGTAGATGATCGGGGAGCTGTTCCATTCAAAAACGGTCGGATTGGATTTATAGAGCAGCCGGAGCAGCTTCTGCACATCCCAGCCGCTGATATCCAGCACCTCATCGAGCTGCCATTCGATCACATCGCGCGGCGGTGCGAGATTGAGATAGGCATCGCGCTCGCGCAGATAGATAAACCGCACATCATAATCGCTGTCTGGCGAGGGGAATCCCCACGACCTGCTGCCGGATTCGACACAGTGCAGAATCTTCACATGCTCCGTGCGCTCGATTTCGTCGAGCTTTTCCTGAATTTCCTGCTGAATATTTCTCATTTTTTGCTCCTTGTCATAATCACGCTGCGGTCTGCATATTATTCATTACCGGCATCCGCTTCGACGCCCTGCGCCCAGAGATACGCAAACTCCTCGCGGAAGATTGTAAAGGGCTTTGAGCCTGCCTCCGGACACAGCACATAGTAATCGCTGAAATTCTTGTGACCGTAGGAATAAAAGGTCAGCCGCATCGCGGATTTTGCCGGATCCGCCGATTCAAAGCAGCAGTAATTGCGCAGGATCGGCACCGGCGAGAACCGCACATGGACATATTCCGGATTGCGCTGCTGAAATTCGCGCCAGTATTGCAGCACCATTTCATGCGGCATGTTGTTCTGTCGGGCGGTGCGGCGGCGGTTTTTGTGTCGGGGATTGCCGCGGCAGGATCATTCTGGAAGATGCCGTCCGCCGTTGTGATGCGTTCCCCGAAGATCGCCCAGAGGATCAGCAGAAGCAGCAGATACGCGCTGTCGCCGGACTGATCGCTCTGTTCCAGCAGACTGAAAAACGCAGCCGGATAGCGGCTTTCATCCTCTTCGATCGTCCGCGCAAGCTGCCTGTGATCGAGCAGCGGAAACTGCGCGGCGAGAAACTGCGTCCAGAGCGCCTCCGAGCCGGGACATCGCAGCCAGCGCGCAATGACAGTCAGCTTTGTCTGATTGGCACGGGAATAGGTCTGCTTGTCATTCTGCCGGATGATATTGCCGTTTGTGAAGGATGTCCGCGCATTGCGCAGCGTGATATCATCCTTTTCATAGATGAAATCCAGCAGATTCGCGGAATCAAAATCGTGCAGCTCCGGCGGAAACAGCATGGTCAGATAGTCGGTCTGACGGCTCTCGGGGCTGAGCATCGCCTTGAGCGTGTTCAGTGTGATGCAGTTTGCATCGCTGATCGGATAAAACATACGGCACCTCCCTCAAATGATTTTTCTCTGCCGCGCTGCAGATTACTACAATGTCACGGCGGACTATCTTCTCGGCCGAAGCGAGTCAAAGCGCGGTTTTGAGGGCGCGTTCGGTATACAGTCGGATCTTGCGTCGGATTTCTCGGTGCAGAGCATCCCTGCGGACGAATCCTCCGGCGGCAGAACCATCATCATCCGCTTCGGGGATGAAGCATAACCGCGCATTCACGCATAAAAACGGGATTCTTAAGCGACAATGTCCCTTAAGAAGGGCTTGGGACGGAGTCCCATTACAAATATATCGAAGATACCTCTATTATTATATCACAGTTTTTTGTCGAATGCAAGGCAAATCATGCGCAGAAAACAGTCAGCCGCAGAATCATTGCATCTGCTTTGATTCCGCGGCTGATTCCTGTTAAGTTTCCTCTGCGATCCACTGCTTCCAGACCGCCGCCGCCTCGCCGACAGTCGCCTTCTGACCGTTGCGGACGATCGGTGTCCGGAGCATTTCCGGCGTTTCGAGCAGCATATCAAACTGCGCATCCGGAAGCAAATGCTGCCAGAGTGCATAGTCCTGATCCTTCGGATCGACGATCTGCTCCATGCCGCCGACCGCGCGGATCACGCTCTCCAGCTCGCGTTTGCTCATGCCCTTGTCCGGCAGGTCGATCCGCTGGAATCTGACGCCGCGCTCCTTGAAAAAGCGTTCGGCTTTCTTCGTATCAAAGCATTTGGATTTGCCGAAAATCTGAATGTTCATGGGTTATTCCTCCGCATTGCAGCGCCGGAGCAGCTCTGCCTCATCAATGACCTCGATGCCGAGCGATTCCGCCTTTGTCAGCTTGCTGCCTGCATCGTCACCGGCGACGACCACGCTCGTTTTCTTCGAGACCGATCCGGAGACCTTGCCGCCGTGGGATTCGATCAGCGCCTTTGCCTCCTCGCGCTTCATGGTCGGAAGCGTGCCGGTCAGCACGAATGTCATACCGGAAAAGCGCGCACTTTCGATTGTTTTCGCTTCATATTCCATTTTGACGCCGTTTGCGAGCAGCGCATCGACCAGCGCATTGAAATCGGGCTGTGCAAAGGCTGCCGCGACCGATTCCGCCATGATCTCGCCGAAGCCGTCAATCGCAGCAATATCCTCCGGTTTTGCCTGCCGGATCGCATCAAGCGAACCGAAGCTGTCACAGAGCAGCGTGGACGCAGTTTGTCCGATATTGCGGATGCCGAGCGCCGCGATCACACGGTCAAGCGGCTGCGATTTGGAATTTTCAATCGCCGTCAGCAGATTCTTCGCGGATTTTTCCTTGAATCCCTCAAGCGTCAGGAGCTGCGCTTTCGTCAGTGTATAGAGATCGGCAGGCGTTTTGATCAGCTTTTCATCGAGGAGCTGCTGGACGATCGCCGGACCGAGCCCGTCAATATTCATCGCGGATTTCGACGCAAAATGGACGATTGCGCGGAAAATCTGCGCCGGACATGCCGGATTGAAGCAGCGTACAGCCGCCGCATCGCCGTCCGCTTCGACCGGTCCGCCGCAGACCGGACAGCGTGACGGAATCTGATAGGGGACGGAATCCGGCTCATGCGATTCGGATGCCAGCACCTCGGGGATGATATCGCCTGCCTTGCGCACGCGGATCATATCCCCGACGCGGATATCTTTTTCTGTAATAAATTGCTGATTGTGCAGTACGGCACGCGAAACACTCGTACCTGCGAGCGAAATCTCATCGAATACCGCAACGGGCGTCAGCGCGCCGGTGCGTCCGACCTGAATCTCGATCGAGCGCAATTTTGTCACTTTTTCCTCGGGCGGAAATTTGTATGCGACCGCCCATTTCGGATATTTCGCCGTTGCGCCGAGCTGTGTGCGCTCCGAGAGGCTGTCCACCTTGACAACCACGCCGTCGATGTCATAGGGCAGCTCGCCGCGCATCGCACCGATCCTCTCGATCTCAGCACGGATTTTCTCAGCATCTGCTGAACATTTCGCATACGGAATGACGGGGAATCCCAGCGCCTTCAGCCGGTCGATCGACTGCGAATGCGCGGTGATCTCCTCGCCCTCGAGGTAAGCCATCATCAGCTCCTCATCGGTCTCGCAGATGGACTCGATCATCTTCTCGTGGTACTCTTCTG
>JAGKVC010000034.1 GCA_021152595.1 Clostridia bacterium | reverse complement strand
TGCTAAATGATGATCCGGAAAATGCGGAGAAAGAACCCCATACGCTGACCGCAGCGGAACTGGAACAGAACCTCGAATATGAGCATCTTGAAATCACTGCGGACGGCAGCTACCGCGTCCTGTATTTTGCATCCAAAGCGCTGTTCGGCGATGACCGGCCGTTCATTGAGCTGACCGGCACGATCGCGGACGGCGTGCAGGAAGCAGAAATTGATTATTCATAACCGGAGTGACATTGCATGAATCAAAATAAGAAGCGAAAACCGCAGACCGCCAAAGAAAAGGCGAAGAAGCCGCGGCATCTGTACCGGATCATTCTGGTGCTGCTGGCTGCGATTCTGGCAGCAGTGAATCTCATTGCGTTTTCGCAGAAATTCTGCGACCGGTTTACCGATCGCGTATACCCGAAAATTGCAGAGGGACTCGGCAGGCTGACCGCGCCACTCCCGTTTGCGCTCGGCGAAATCCTGCTGTATCTCGGGATTGCGCTGCTCGCGGCGGCAGTGATTCTCGCGGTATTGCTGATCTTTCTGCGCAAAAAGGAATCATTCCGCAGATTTGCAAAGGGATATTTCAAGGCGCTGCTCATGACGTTCTGCTGCGCCGGACTGATGCTGACATTCTGCCAGTGGATTCCGGCGCGCGGCACAATGCTCGGGCAGGGCGATGCCGAATCACGCGACCGCTTTGCCTATCAGGAGCTGCAAATCCTGCTGAACTATCTCGCAGACGGCGCAAATGCCGCGGCAGGACAGATTCCCGTTGCAGCGGACGGCGCAATCACCTATCCGACGCAGGAAGAATACCGCGCTGACATCGAAGCATCACTGCATACGCTCGCACATGATTTTCCGCGGCTCGGCGGCTTCTGTCCGCCCGTCAAGGATGCGCTCTGTCCGCAGTTTCTCCAGAAGATCGGCCGCGGCGCAATGCCCCTGCCCTGCACAATGGAAATTATCCATGACAACTCCGGCGAGCTGACACCGATGACACAGCCACTTGCGGATGCAGCGGCGCTCTGTCAGCATCTCGGGTATACTGACAAAGAGGCGTCGGAATTCCTTGCAATGCTCGCCCTTTCCAGAAGCGACAACCAATTTTTGCGGCTTATCGGTTTCCGGAAGATGTATCAGGAAATCGAATTCTATTACGATTCGCAGCGCAGAGCGTATGTCGCGGATGTCTGCGAGGAACAGGGCATCGAGCAGCCGACGCATGAATATGAGGAGATCAAGGATCTGCCGCTGGAAGAATTCAACGCGGTTCTGGAAAAGGAAGAGGCGTTCCGCACCGAAATCGCAGGTCCCAAGCCGAAGCTGATTTACCGCTGCGACCAGCTCGTTCAGGCTGCGGATCTCCGCTCGCCGAAAATCTATATCTCGCCGGATGATCCGGAATATCAGACGCCGGAGATCGACAATTCCATCGGTAAGGCGGCTGATTTCAACTGGCTCACAGAGGATACCCGATTGCAGGAAGAAACCTATCACGGAACTGAACTCTATATCCTGCAATATTTTGACGGCAAATTGTATTGAAAAATCCAAAATCGGAACCGAAATTTTAGCAATTTAACGCTTTTATGCGTTAAAGGGTTGACAAACCGCTGAAACAGTTGTATAATGATAACAATGACAAGCATCAAGCAGGACATGGATCAGATCAGTCGGGTTTCCGGTCATCATTCCCGACGCTTCAATCAATCTATCAAGCGAAAGGAAGTGAAAGCTCTGTTCCGTCACGGTGCTGCATCAAGCAGCCAAACGGAACCGGGCAATACCCGATGATGAATATGGAATTTGAACGCAAGCTGACCATTCCGAAGGAGACGAAGGAAATGTACCCCGTCACGCCGGAAATGGCAGAGATCGTCAAGCAGCGTGCAGCGGAAATCAGCGATATCTTCTCCGGCAAGGATGACAGACTCATCCTGATTATCGGTCCGTGCTCCGCGGATAATCCCGATGCCGTGCTGGACTATATCTCCCGTCTCCGCAAGGTGCAGGAGCAGGTCAAGGACGAAATCTTCATCATTCCGCGTGTCTACACGAACAAGCCGCGTACCACGGGCGCAGGCTACAAAGGTCTGCTGCATCAGCCCGATCCCGGCGCAAAGCCCGATGTCTACAAGGGCATTATCGCAACCCGTGAGCTGCACATGCGCGCACTCAAGGAGACCGGCTTCTCCTGCGCGGATGAAATGCTCTATCCGGATAATCACAGATACCTCGACGATCTGCTCGCATATGTCGCAGTCGGTGCGCGGTCGGTCGAGAATCAGGAGCATCGCCTTGTTTCGAGCGGTCTCGATATCCCCGTCGGCATGAAGAATCCGACCGCAGGTGATCTTTCCGTCATGATGAATGCGATCACCGCTGCACAGCACGGTCACAGCTTCATCTACCGCGGCTGGGCGGTGCATTCCAAGGGCAATCCCTATGCACATGCCATCATGCGCGGCTATCTCAATAAGCACGGACAGTCGCTCCCGAATTATCACTATGAGGATATCGCACATCTCGCGGAGCTTTATGCATCCGGCGAATTCGCAAATCCGGCGGCGATCATCGACACGAACCACGCAAACTCCGGCAAGAATCCGCTTGAGCAGCCGCGTATCTGCAAGGAAGTCCTCAGCATGCGCCGTTATAACAACGATATCAAAAAGCTCGTCAAGGGCTTCATGATCGAGAGCTATATCGAAGACGGCGCGCAGAAAATCGGCGAGGGCTGCTACGGCAAGTCGATCACGGATCCCTGCCTCGGATGGGAAAAATCCGAGCGTCTCATTCTCGAAATCGCGGAAATGCTCTGAGCATTTTCTGCATAGCAAGGAACAGGCATCTGTGTCCGCAGGGACATGGGTGCCCTTTCCCGTTTTCCTGCACTTCTGCCGAAAGGGGGGATTTCTGTGCGGGATTTTGAAAATATGAATCCGGCGGCTGTGACCGTACATCTGCTGCTGACCGCGTGCATCACGATTTTCTGCATGGAGCCCTTCCTGCTGGGGATCTCCATGCTCTGCGGCATCGCATTTTTTGTGATGCGGAACGGCAGAAAGCATATCGGCTTTCACATCGGCGCGATCGGCATGCCGGTGCTGTTTGCGCTGCTCAATCCGCTCTGGAATCAGCACGGAACAACCGTGCTGTTTTTCATCAATCAGCGCGCCTATACCGCCGAGGCACTCTTTTACGGCTGTGTCACCGGCATCCGGCTCTGCGCGGTGCTGTACTGGTTCCGCAGCTTCTCTGATCTCATGACGAGCGAAAAGCTCTTCTATCTGTTCCGGTATCTTTCGCCGAAGCTCGCGCTCGTCTTTTCGATGACGGTGCGCAATCTGACGCTGTTCCGGCAGCAGATGCAGAAGATCCGGCTCTCACAGCGCGCAGTCGGGCTGTACCGCGAGGGACATCTGATCGACGATATCCGCGGTGAACTGCGCATCTTCTCGATTCTGCTGACATGGGCGCTCGAGAACGGCATCATCACCGCAAACAGCATGGCAGCGCGCGGCTACGGACTCGGGAAGCGCACGAGCTTCACCTATTTTCGCTGGCATGCCGGTGATTTTGCGCTGCTGATCTGTACACTGCTGCTCAGCGGCGCGGTGATCTGCGGCATTGCAAAGGGCGTCACCGAATGGCAGTTTTATCCGGTCTGTGCGCCGGCTCTGAGAAATCTGCCCTATTTTGCGGTACTCGCGGCGTATACGCTGCTCGCGCTGCTGCCGCTGATCTGTGAGGGAAAGGAGGCGCTGACATGGAAGCGCTTGCAGTCAGAAATCTGAGCGTCATATTTCCGGAATGCGAAACGCCCGTGCTTTCGGATGTTTCCTTTGCGCTGGAACAGGGCGATTTCGCCGTGCTTTGCGGCGCGACCGGATGCGGCAAGACAACGCTCCTGCGCATGCTCAAACGGGAGCTGACGCCGCTCTGCACGCAGCAGGGAACCGTCCGCTTCTGCGGCACACCGATCGCGGAGCTTGATGCCGTGACCGCTGCCTCGCAGATCGGATTTGTCATGCAGCATCCCGAGCAGCAGATTGTCACGGACAAGGTCTGGCATGAGCTGGCGTTCGGGCTCGAAAATATGCAGACGCCGCCCGATATCATGCAGCGGCGAATCGCTGAAATCGCATCGTACTTCGGCATGGAATCATGGCTCGACCGCGATCCGGCGACGCTTTCAGGCGGTCAGAAGCAGCTTCTGAATCTCGCAAGCGTCATGATCATGCAGCCGAAGCTCCTGCTGCTCGATGAACCGACTGCGCAGCTCGATCCGATTGCGGCGGCGGATTTTCTCACGACGCTGCACCGGCTCAATCAGGATTTTTCTGTGACGATCCTGCTCGCGGAGCACCGGCTCGAGGAGGTCATTCCGCTCTGCTCGACGCTGCTGCTCATGGATCACGGAACCGTCGCAATGCAGGATGCGCCGCGTACACTGTTACAGCATCTTCCCGACGATGCACCCGTGCTTGCAGGCATGCCTGCGGCAGTCCGGCTCTATCACGCGCTCCATCCGGACTGCGGCTGTCCGCTCTCGGTCTGTGAGGCGCGCAATACGCTGATGCCGCTGCTTCCGGTGGAATCCCGCGCGCTGCAATCCCCCGTCCCCCGTCCGCAGACTGCCGATGCGGTGACGGTCTCCGGCGCATATTTCCGCTATGAACGGCACGGGCGGGATATTTTGCAGGATCTCAGTTTTTCCGTGCAGGAGGGTGAGCTCTACTGTCTGATTGGCGGCAACGGCGCAGGCAAATCGACCGTTTTATCTGTCCTTTCCGGCATTCTGAAATGCTACACCGGCAAAATCGGCATCTTCGGAAAGCCGCTCGGGGACTATAAGCACCGCTCACTGCATCAGGGCTGTGTTTCGCTGCTGCCGCAGGATGTTCAGACAGTATTTCTCTGCAATACCGCGGAGGAGGAGCTTGCCGAGACCGACAAACATTTCCGGGAACTGCTCAAAGATTTCCCGTTTGATCTGGAGCCGCTGATGCAGCAGCATCCCTATGATCTCAGCGGCGGTGAGCAGCAGCTTCTCGCGCTTGCAAAGGTCATGCTGACAAAACCGCGGCTGCTGCTGCTCGATGAACCGACAAAAGGACTCGATGCGCAGTCAAAGGCGCGCCTTGCCGATGTGCTGCACGGGCTGCAAGCACAAAATGTAACGATCCTGCTCGTGACGCATGATATCGAATTCGCCGCCTCACATGCCGACCGCTGCGGATTTCTCTCACGCGGCGCGCTGATCTCCGCGGATATCCCGACACGGTTCTTCTCCGAAAACGCATTCTATACGACCGCCGCAAGCCGGATCTCGCGCGGATATTATACGCAGACTGTCACCGTGGAACAGGTCGTGCAGCGTGCAAAGGAAAACGGAGGAACCGGATGAAGCTGCTTGTGATTGATGTGCAGAATGCCGTCTATACGCCTGCACTTTATGCATATGATGCATTTACGGAAAATCTGACGCGGCTGATCGGATCGGCGCGCCGGACAGGAACCGAGGTCATTTTCGTCCGGCATGATGACGGCGCAGGTGAACCGCTCTCGCCCGGAAATCCGGGATTTGAAATTGCAGCACCGTTTTCGCCGTGTTCCGGCGAGCGTATATTTGATAAGCAGGTCAACAGTCCGTTCCGCGATTCCGGTCTGACCGAATATCTGCGCAGATGCGGAGAAAACACGCTGATGATCACGGGGCTGCAAACGGAATATTGTGTGGATGCCGCGGTGAAGTGCGGCTTTGAGCACGGCTTCCGGATCATAGTTCCGGCATATGCGAATACCACAACCGACAACACACACCTGACCGGCGAACAGAGTTATCACTACTATAATGCATTCATCTGGAACCGGCGTTATGCCGCCTGCATTCCGACAGCGGATGCCATAGCGATGATGTAACCGAAAGGAGGACGGCGCATGCTCGTGATCCGTTCTGAAAAAATCCGGCGGCTGCTGCGGATCGCGCTGCCGTTTGCCATCATGCCGGCGATTGTGCTGCTGCTGCCGCTCGGCATCCAGTCGCAGTATTACGCGCTCGTCAGCTTCATCATGGTGCTGCTTGCGCTGCTGCTTTTTCTTGCCGGATTTGAGCGCCGCGACCTCGGCACGCGCCGGATGATCCTCGTCTCGGTGATGACGGCGCTTTCTGTTCTCGGAAGACTGCTGCCGCTGATCAAGCCGATCACCGCGCTGACAGTTCTTTCCGCGATGTATCTCGGACCGGAAGCCGGATTTCTCGTCGGAGCGCTCTCAGCGGTGCTGTCCAATTTCGTCATGGGACAGGGACCGTGGACACCGTTCCAGATGCTCGCGTGGGGACTGATCGGGCTGTTTGCCGGACTGCTTGCAAAGCCTTTGCAGCGCTCGCCCCTGCTGCTCTATACCTACGGGATGCTCTCCGGCGTTGCGTACTCCATGCTGCTCGATATCTGGACGACTGTCTGGACATATAAGGAGTTCACGCTGCATGAATACGCCGCGGCGATCTCGACCGCCGTACCGCTGACCTGTCTCTATGCGGTCTCCAATCTGCTCTTTCTCATTGTGCTGCGAAAGCCGATCGGCGACAAGCTCTCCCGTATCCGGAAAAAATACGGGCTGTGACGCGCTGCATAAGCGTCAAAATCAATATGCATAACGAAAGCCGCTGAAACGAAGCTGTTACGCTCATTTCAGCGGCTGTTTTTGATTTGGTTCATGGGATCAATCATGCAAACATCCTGCGAAGCGCCTGCTTGAACCGGAGATATGCGGCTCGGTCATCCGGATCCAGCGCGGATTCCGGCATTCCCTGCTGCATCTGCGCATAGAGCCGCGCGGCTGCCCCGGCAATCTCCGGAAGCGCCGCAAGATTCTCACAAAATTGCAGCTTCTGATCCGGTTCAAACCGGAGATCATACGCTGCCTGCGGCGGCTCGCCGTTGAGATCCGTGATCCGGAGATCGGCAGCGGTCAGTGTGCGCGGTTCCGCCCGAAACCGCAGAAACGGCGGCAGGAGCATTTCATTTTCGCCCGATTTCAGATAGCTGTCCAGCAGCTCCGAAAGAATCGCGCAGGGTGTATGCTCCGGCACATGGCAGGTCAGCAGAACAAGCCCCTGTTTATCGCCGTAAGCAGGCAAAAAGCCGTCCAATGCCGTGGATGTAAATGCGCAGGTTGCGGCATGCTTCAGGCAGACTGCAAAATCCGCGGCGCGCTCCACGCGGTAACCGGTTCGCGGCTGAGAAAGTCTCCCCTTTTGCATCGCGGAGAGGAGCGCGCGATAGATTCCGAGCAGGCGCGGCAGATCCGAGAGCATCGCCGGATTCAGCCGCTTGCCCTCGCGGATGCGCGTATATTCCGCCGCAAGATCGTCATATAACAGTGCATTCAGCGTGACATAGGCGCGCGCATCGCCCCAAAACGGATCCTGCGCATCCTTCGCCGGAATATCGCCCTCGTAAAATTTCAGTGCGCGGAGCTCGTCCGCATTCAGTTCCTGCATGCCGCACTCCTTTCAGAATCAGAGATTGACTGTATAAATCCACATCACGCGGTCGCCGTCATGCAGCGTACACGCGCCGCAGCCGACCGCCGGACGCTCGCCGTTGACCGTATAAGTCCAGCCGGAAAGATCCCCGAAATCGAATTCATAAAGTGACGAAATTCCGCGTACATACGCCGTATTCACAGTCTCGCCGGAGACGCCATCCACCTCAATTTGCAGCCCGTATGCCTTGACCGCATCGTAGAGCAGATCGAGCGCGTTTTCATTTTCTTCGATTGCAAATTCCGTCAGCGGCATGATCTCGCCGTCCGCCGGAAAGCGCTCGCTGCCCGGCAGTCCGCGGATCACATCGCAGCGGATCGCCATGGTCACGGTGCCGCCGCCCTGCCGCGCTTCATTCTGATAAAACTGCGCAGGCGACTCAATTTTGATGAACCAGATCAGCGCCGTCACCAGCACAAATCCGCCTGCAAGCGTCAGATAGGTCTTCGCACTGCGGCGCCTGCGCACAATGCAGATCACCGTTAATGCACCGAATATCACACCGGCGGCAGCCGTCAGCGGAATGCGGTAGGGATACTTTTCCGTATCACTGCGCGGATCCTCCGGCGGTGCGGTTGTGTGGATGATTTCGTCCACAGATACGTCAGTTTCGGTCACAGTCTGCGTGACAGAAACCGACGAAGATGTCAGCGTTGCGACAGCGGATGCGGTTGTGATTTTCGATCCGGCTGCGGTTGTCTGCGTCACATCCGCCGTGACAGTCTCAGCCTTCTCCGCCTTCTCTGCCTGTGTAACGGCTGCCGGATGCTGCGCCTTCTCCTGCTTCTGCGGCGCAGCGGTCGTGACCGGCTCCTGATCGGGAACGGGAATCTGCTGCGGAACCTCGCCGCGGAACAGCAGCAGATTTTGTCCGCGCTGCTGCAATTCTGCGGCAGTCAGAGCCTCGCAGACCTGTACGGTCGCCATATCGCTGACCGCGCCGCCGAGCGTATGCGTATATCTGCCGTCCTCGAGACGGAACTGCAAAATGCCGTCGAGCAGCGTGCCGTCCTTGACGAATCTGCCGTCTGCGAGCGCGTCGATCCCGAGCATGGAGAGCGCCGTCCAGACCTGCGCAGTGCTTTCGGGATTCTCCGTCCCGAAGCTCTGATAGGCACCGTCCGCAAGCTGACGCTCCGCAAGAAAATCCACGCCGCGCGCGACTGCATCCGGTATGCTGTCCTGATAGGGCGCGAGCGCCTGCAAGGTCATAGCCGTGACATCAATATCCCCGAATTCACCGGTCAGCGACCAGCCGCCGTCCGAAGCCTGCTGATCCGCAAGCTCTGCGACAACATCCGCCGCCGTATACCGCGCAGAGGGGATGCCGTTATTCATCAGATGCAGCGCAAAAATCCAGCTCATGATGCCCATTTCGCCGATGCTCGCATCCAGCATCTCCGCGCAGACCGCAGGCGGATCCGGTTCACAGGCTGCAAGCGCCAGTACCATGCGCTCCCTTGTCGTTGCCGGAGAAACATCTTCCGTTTCAAGATACTGCTGCAATGCGCCGCTGTATGCGGAGAGATCATATCCGCCGCGCGCGGAAAGCAGCATCGCATACCAGTCCGGCGCGCTCAGACCGATCTGCGCAGGGAGCGTATCATGCAGCCATCCCTGCACATCACCGCCGCTGACCGCCTGTAAAATCTCCTCTGCATATGCCGGTACACGGTCGTCATAAGCGGACGCATGCGTCGGCAAAAACAGCCGGATGCCGCTCAGGAACAGAACCAGAGCGGCACATCCGGCTGCACAGATGCGCTTGATATTACTCATGACGGCGGCGGAGTGCGTATGCTGCGCCGCATGCGAGCGCTGCGGTCAGTGCAAGCGCCGGAATCGCGGTCGTATCGCCGGTCTTTGCGGCAGAGGATTTGCTGCTGCCCGATGCCTTTGCCGTGGTAGTAACGGCTGCTGCTGCCTTCGTCGTCGTCACAGTTGTAGCTGCGGCTGTTGTCGTTGTCACAGCAGCTTCCGTTGTGGTAGTTTCAATCGCGGTGGTCTCTTCAGCGGCGACAGTTGCACGCAGAATTGTCGGAACAAGGATTTCGGTATCCGAAACAGCGCCGAGGATCATATTGCCTGCGCGCTCAAACTTGAAATCGACCTCACCGTTTGCATCGGTCTTGTATGCGGTCTTTTCGCCGTCGATTGTGATGGTCGCATCCGCTGCCGGATCGACCTGCGGTGCGTAATTTGCATCGAAATGGATCACATTCAGCTTGAGCTTGACGGTATCGCCCTGCTTTGCATCGGTGATTTCTTTCTTATCAAAATAGCAGTATTTGTCGCCGTATTTTGCGGTATCCTGAAAGACAAAAGCAGTCAGGCAGCCGCCGTCCTTGACCTCATCGCTCAGCCCCATAGCGAACTGATCATCCGCATAGTAGCCGAATGCGCCGCTCGTATCGCCCCAGAGCTTTTTCAGGCTCAGACCATAATCGCTCATGCCGGATTCATAGCCTGCTGCCGCGCCGCCCTCGTAATAGGCTTCATGTGCAGCAAAAAGCGCCTCGTCGATCGTATACTTGCCGTCGCCGTCCTTGTCCGCAACATGAACGGGCTGTGCCGGAACCTCGACCGTACCGGCTTTGCTGATTGTCACATTGACCGTGATATCCTCTGCGGCGGATGCTGTGATGCACGGCACGCCGATTGCAAACAATACGGATGCCGAAAGCAGAATGCCTGTGATCTTCTTTTTCATAATCATGCTCCTTTTTCAGATTGTTGCCGTGCCGGAGTGCACTCCTCCTGCCGGCGTATTTTTTCAGCGGTTCGTCTGCGCTTTGCCGCGATCCGCTTTTCACGCTTCTTTTCAGCCGCTGCCGGATCGCCCTGCTTTAAGCCGGCGGCTTCCAGTGCGCGCGGAAACGGTCCGAGATATGCTTTGATCTGAACGATCTCCGCATCGGTAAAGTCGCTGCGCTGCGGCAGCCGCTCCGAGCCGCTGCGGATCAGCTCCGCCTGCTTCTGCCGAAGCAACGTGATTGCAGCCGTTCTCCCTTGATTCTCCAAGCGTCTCAACTCCGTTTCTGTGCATGAAAAATGCGCAGCTTCCGGCTCGCTTCATGAGCAGAAAGTGCGCAGCATCGAAAAGCCCTGCACGTCCGGTACGAATCATCATACCTGAACGGGGCTTTTTGACGGCGTCATTTTTCATACCCAAAAATGTGAGCCCTCTGCGGCTCTGACCGCTGTTCGGATGCAGTGAGTAATCCGGCTTTGACGGCAATGGCGGTTGCGGCGGAATTTCACCGCGCTTCCCTCTGATCCGCAGAACTGCGGAACTGCATACCTATAAAATTATACCCGTATTATAGCACATCAGGAACGGTTTGTCAAGCAGAAAGCCGCTCAAAAGCCGCCCTGCTGAAAGAGATCGGAATCATCCTCAGGCTGCTCCTCATCCCCGAAGAGCTCCTCCTGCAATTCCATGGCGCTTTCTTCCGGAAACTCCTCCGGAACCGGTCCGCCCTCCCAGAGTTTTTTCTCTTTGCATAGATCTTCTATTCGCATAACGATATCCGTCACATGCCGCTTTGCAGGAAGCTGTCGTTCTGCTCCTGCGGTTCCTGCGGATTCAGCTCCTCGAGCGCACGGAGCGTCGGATCCTCAAACGGCGGCTCTGTGAACAGCGATTCCATTTCCGGCTCCTGCGGTGCGCCCCAGACAGAATTCTGCGGCTGTCTCGCATAGGGATCCGCCGGTGCCTGCGGAACGGCATAAGGATTGGACGCAGGTGCATTTGCATATCCCTGCTGCGGAACGGCATAAGGATTGGATGCTGTTGTATTTGCGTAGCCCTGCTGCGGTACGGCATAGGGATTGGACGCAGGTGCATTTGCGTATCCCTGCTGCGGTGCGGCATAGGGATTGGACGCCGGTGCATTTGCGTATCCCTGCTGCGGAGACTGGAGAACCGGAAGCGGATTCACGGTCGGATCTGCAAAAGCGTTTGTCTGCACAGCTTCACTGCCGAACAGCTCATGCTGCAATTCGCTGACGGTCTCATCCGGAACCTGCTCCAAAAACTCGGTCTGTTCCGCATACTCCGGATTGAGGAACGCCGCAGACTTTTCATTCGGGAGCGGCATGCTCTGCGGCTGACCGAAAAATGCCTGCTGCGGATCGAGCACCTCCGGCGGCTGCACTGTCCCTGCCGGATAATCCGAACGGACAGGATACGCGGCCGGTTGCTGAACCGGCTGCTGCATCTGCTGCGGAATCCGGCGCTCGGTCAGCGGACTTTGCTGCACAGGCATCGGCGGACCGACCGGATGCTGCATCTGGAGCTGATAATTGATGAGCTGCGTCACATTTACATAATCCGTCGTATTATCGAGCGTAATATCCCGTTCGACGCTCCGGTTTTTGCCGTAGCCCTTGACAATCGGGGTGATATACTCGCAGACAACGTCTCCGACATGATACTTGGAATCAAACATTCCCTGCTTCGTCCTTGCAAACCGGATCTCATCAAGTCTGCGGAACTTGACCTGTTCCCTGCCCTCCTTGCCGGTCTGGATATAGATGCCGCGATTCGTGACGGCATAGCGTGTATTCTTTGCGCGGCTTTTCGCCGTCAGAATACCGCCGAGATACAGCCACACCGGCATCAGGTGGAACAGGAAGAAGAAGCCCATTCCGGAAAACAGCATGCCGGATACACCGGCTGTACCGATAATGCCGAAATCAACGACAGCCCAGATCGCCGCAAACGGAAGAAGCGGATTGAATATCGCCTCCCAGAATGTACTTCCGCCGGATTTGCCGCCCTCCCAGAGGATCTGCTCATCAAATGCCATCATGTCTTCAATTTTCATAATCGTTTTCTCCTTCTCAGAATGTCTGACTGCTCTCAAATGTCGTCCTGCACACGCGCTGACCATTCGGCAGCCTGTGCAAGGATCATCTGCGCAACGGATGCAGGATCCGGTATATTCCGCAGCATGATCTCGTCATGTGCCGGAGCGCCTGTCTGCACGAGATAAACACAGCGGACATCCCCGACATTCTCTGCTGCACCGAATCCGCTGTCCTCCGGCTCTGCACGCACAAGCGCGCCGTAATCCAGGAATACGGTCTCCTCGCTGCCGGTCACGCCCTTCTGAATGTAAATGCCCTCTGTTGTCACGGCATAGACCGTATTCCGTGCGGTGCTTCTTACCGCTGCAATCCGCAGCACGCAGAGTCCGACCGGAATCATCAGAAGCAGATAGAACAGAAGCAGTGCCGGACCGAATCCGCCCGATAACGTGACCACGCCGAACAGCACGGTCATGATGCCGCCCCAGACCGCCGCAAACGGCAGCCGCATATCGGCAAGCGAACGCTTCTGCACGATGCGGTATACTTCCTTTCCGCTCCAGAGAATCTGCTCATCTGCGCGCATCATCATTTTTGCGCTGCTGTTTTTTGTCTCCATCGTCTGTCCTTTCATGTCGATGCGGCTTACAGACCGCGCTGCATAAACTGTCCGTTGCCGTCTTTCTCTTCCGGCATCTCCTTTGAAAGCTCCGGCAGCGGATTGACGGTCGGATCGGGGAATATCTGTGTCCGCATTGCTTCACCGCCGAAGAGCTCCTGCTGCAGCGATGCAACAGAGGCATCCGGCAGATTTTCAAGCTGCTCCGCGCCGCCGATTACCGTCTGATCAAGGAAATCATTGCGCAGCGCAGCGTATTCCTGCTGTACCGGTACGGCGAAAAATGTCTGCTCCGGCTGCACGGCGGGCTCTGTTTCCGGAATTGTATCTGCAGGAATATCCATGCGGATGGGGTAGTCTGCATCCTGCAGTGCGGCAGGTATGCCTGTTTCCAGTTCCAGTTCATAGCGTTCTTTCTGATTGTTGATGATCCCCTCGACTAATTCCGGCATCTGGATATTCGTGATACGGATGAACCTTCCTAAATTACGTTCCCTGCATGTCAGGGTTCCGAGTTTGTACAGAATCAGGTCATTCAAACGCTCGCATTCTATCGTGTTCAGCTCAGCGTAGCTCATGAAAACAGTCGTGGTGTTCGTGCCATTGCTGTTCTGTGCATAGATGCCCTTGCTTGTCACGTAATACCTTGTTCCAAGATCAGTCGAGATTTGACGAATGGAAAAAATCAGCTTTATAGCAGCTACAAGAATGCAAAATGCAGCACCGGGAAGGGAATGGGCGATCGTTAAGATCCAAATGAAAAAGCCGATCATGCAGTCAAGCAGCAGATTGACCGGGTTGAGCACTGTGAGGACGGTGTATTTCACCGGTGTCTGACCGGTCCAGATAACGGACTCATCCTTTGCAAGGAGCGCTTCTACCTTTTTTTCACTTTTTTTCATCGCAGTCTCTTTCTGTCGGTATAGATAATTGTTTATTCACCAAGCAGCATAAACTGTCCGTTGCCGTCTTTCTCTTCCGGCAGCTCCTTTGAAAGCTCCGGCAGCGGATTGACGGTCGGATCGGGGAATACCTGCGTCCGCATCGCTTCACCGCCGAAGAGCTCCTGCTGCAATTCGGAGACGGTTTCGTCCTCCGCATGCATGAGCCATTCCGTCTCGGCGGCAGCCTGCGGATTGAGAAATGTGCGTGTTTCGCCGGGGCTGGGCATGAGCTTCCGCACATTGCCGAAAAACGCCTCCTCCGGATCCTCCTTCAGATAATCTGTCTGTTTCTTCGGCTTTTCCGGCGCAGGATACGGCATGGAATAGATTTCAGCTTCCTGCTTCTGCTTTTCCTGCATGTCCTGCTCTGCCTGTTCCTTCTTTGCCTTTGCGACTGCAAGAAGCGTATGCAGCTCGAGCAGCGGATCGCCCGGATTCTTTTCATCCTTCTTCCGCCACGCGGTCAGCTTAGTCGGCTTACGGTACTGTTCCGCTTCACTGACGCCGCCGTTCAGCAGCTTTCTATTCTCCAGCTCCGCCGTGCGTTTTTTAGCATATTCATTGATGAGCGCGGCAGCTTCCTTATAATCCGGTACATCCTCAAATACGGTGCGCTCGCTTGCATCGCCGAATTCCGTCCGGATCCGGCAGGTCACATTGCCGACGAACTTTCCGCTGTTATCCATCGTGCGCAGAACCGATGCGCTGACAATCTTATCGAGCGCGATATGCTCGGTCTCTTCAAAGTCTTTGTCGCCTGTCTGAATGTAAATGCCCTTCTCGGTGACTGCATAGCGGATCAGGGAATCCGTATGGGCAGCTTTGTGAAAATCATAGAGCCACTTCCACAGCGGAAAGAGCAGAAACGGCAGCAGAAACCCGTAGGGCGAAAGCATCGTCCCCCAGAATCCCTCCGTCGCAAACATTGCACACAGGAAAATCGCATTGATAAAGACATCTGCGGCTGCAAGCAGAAACCAGAGGCTTGCAACCGAAGCGGCCGCGCGCGATTTTTCAGTCTTTACATAGTCCCAGAGAATATGCTCATCCTCAATGCTGCTCAGGATATCTTCGATTTTCACATGCGGTCACCTCCCGATCTGATAAAGATTATTCTATAGTATATCATTTGTCCCGTGTTTTGTCAAGCGGCGGCAGAGCTGCTCTGCGGCGGCTGCGCATCATTTTATGAAACCTCCTCGTCAGGGCTTTCTCCCTTCTAATTTCTCGGCCGCAACTGCCCGTATTTTCGGTATATCGCCCATTGAATTTTCCGGCATAATATGGTATAATTACATCTGTATCCGGCGGCGCGGATACGGAAAGGAGAAATATCATCTATGATCATGAACCTGCATACCCACACCCACCACTCTCCGGATGCAAAGCAGACTGTCGCCGAGCGTGTCGAAGCGGCAAAGCAGCTCGGACTGCGCTTTATGGCGGTCACCGATCATGTCGAGATCAACCGCTATTATCCGGCATCCTACTACGGTGCAGTTGAATCGGATGAATATTTCTATGACGGCGGCGGCGTCTTTGCGCGTTCGGCTGCCGAAATCGCTGCGGAACAGGCGCATGCCGCACCGGTCAGACTGCTTTGCGGCTCTGAGATCGGACAGATTCCGCAGGATGTTGAAAAAGCCGCGCTGATCTACAATGATCCGCGCACCGATCTGGTTGTCGGCTCTGTGCATGAGCTGCCCGGCAGACCGGATTTCTATTTTCTTGACTATGACAAAGAGGATATTCCGCAGCTTGTCACGGCATATTTTGAGGAGGTTCTGCGGCTGGCACAGACCGACTGCTGGGATATTCTCGGACATCTGACCTACGGTCTGCGCTATCTGCCCGACCGCAGAGCCTACGATCTGACGCCGCACAGCGCGCTGATCGACGAGATCCTCAGAACCGTCATTGCAAAGAACAAGGCAATCGAGCTCAACGGCTCCGGACTGCGCAAGCCGCAGCCCTATATTGATCCCGATCTTGCAATCATCCGCCGGTATTACGATCTCGGCGGCAGAAACCTCACGATCAGCACCGATGCGCATGATACAAAGTATCTGGGATTCGGCGTTGATCTGCTCGAGGATATGGCGCGTGCTGTCGGCTTTACAGAGCTGTGCTGGTTTGAGAAGCACGAAATACGGAGAATCGCACTATGAATCACAGAAAGCAGATGATCTGCGCAGCACTCTGCCTGCTGACTGTTTTGGGCGGCACAGGCTGCGGCACATCGCAGAATACAGAAGAATCCGCGGCAGAAACCGAAATACAGACGACCGCCGCGGCAGAATCCGCAGAAACGGCACCTGCTGAAACAGAAGCCGCCGAAACGGAAAAGCCGGAGCCGGTCTATGACTATGTCCACGGTGACGAGGGCTATTTCTCGCTGGTGGATTCCGGTCTCGGCACACCGGTCAAATTGCAGACAGACGGCACCTGCTGGGTTGTCTCCGCTTCGACGGCAATGGAATCCGGCGCGCTTGTAAAGCACGGCAAAACGATCGCCGTCGATGCACTGGAGCTGCTCGATGCGGTCTATATCAAAGAGCGCACAGAGGGCTGGTTCCTTGCAGAGAATCTGACGCCGGAGGATTTCGGTGGCTGGGGCTGGATGGTCACCGAGGCTGCTGCAAACGGCATCGGCAGCTTCATCCTGACTGAAACGAATGACTATGAAAACTGCTCGCCGGAGCAGCTCAAGGATGCGATCCGGCAAAACGGCGCGGTCAGCATCAGCATACCGGACAGACAGAGCGCCAAGGGCTACTTCGGCGACTATCAGACGATCAACGATCCCGATGCAAAGCCGGAACATTATGACCATGTTGTCACGATTGTCGGCTGGGATGACCACTTCCCGAAAAACTACTTCCGCAATGAGGCTTCGCAGGACGGCGCATGGCTGATCCAGAACAGCCTCTCCGAAAAATATGCCTATTTCTGGCTCTCTTACGATACAGCGTTCCTCTCGCCCTACAGCTTCGATATCTCTGAGGATTACGGCGAGGTTGCTGCCTATGACGGCGGCAAGGAGGGACAGATCGGCACCGGCGATGAGACCGCGATCGCAAATGTGTTTCATCATCCGGGCAAACTGACTGCCGTCGGCACTTATACAGTCTCCGACGGGCAGAAGTTCACCATTGAGATCCGCGATGCTGCAATGGAGAATGTCCTCTGTACGCAGGAGGCGGAATATCCGGTCAAGGGCTATCACCTGACCGATCTCGAAACACCGCAGGATGTCAGCGATTATGCGGTCGTGCTGCGGTTTGCAGGCGATGCACCCGTTGAAGGCGAGAGCGTCTCCAATTCATTCATTTCCTACCGCGCAGGTGCGGAGGCAGGGCAGTCCTTCGTGCTGCTCGACGGCAAATGGGCGGATCTTTCGCTGAAGGAGACCGCCGATGCGCTGAAGCTCGATTTCACCCCGAACAATGCCTGCATCAAGGCTGTTTATGCACAATAATCCCAAAATAAAGGAAGCAGAAACCAGTGAGCATTTTTGACCTCTTCAAGCAGATTGAATCCCAGACTCCGACAGTGACCGGTCCCCCTGAATACATCATCGCAGGACTCGGCAACATCGGTGAAAAATATCAGAATACGCGCCACAACGCAGGCTTCATGATGATCGACGCCTTTGCGGAAAAGCACGGCGCAAAGTTCGGCAAGCATCAGTTCAAATCGAATACGGCAATGACAGAATGCGGCGGTGTCCGCTGCCTGCTGCTCAAGCCCGATACCTTCATGAACCTCAGCGGTCAGGCTGTGACGGAAGCGATGCAGTTCTATCAGATTCCGCCGGAGCATGTCATCGTGATCTATGACGATATCAATCTCGGCGTCGGAGAGCTGCGCATCCGCAAAAAAGGCAGCGACGGCGGTCACAACGGCATGAAGAATATCATCTATCTTTCCGGTGCGGATACCTTCCCGAGAATCCGCGTCGGCATCGGGCAGAAGCCGCATCCGGACTACGATCTCGCGGACTGGGTGCTTTCCGCATTCACCGCAGAGGATCTCAAAAAGCTCGGTGAGACCGCGGAAACCGTCTCCGAAGCGCTCGCACTCATGGTAAAGGATCAGACCGATCTTGCCATGAACCGCTATAACACCGGAAAGCAGAAGAAGCAAAAGCCGCAGAGCTCCGGCGCTTCCGGACAGCAGAAGGAGGAGGGCGGAACATGCATCTGAGACAGCTCTCCGCAATCCTGACAGCGGCGGCATGCCTGCTCGGAACCGGCTGCGGCGCTGCAAACGCAGCGGATGAAAGCAGTGCATCCGGTCTCTGGCTCGGCATTGAGCCGGCAGAGGAGGATGAATTCGGCAAGGCGACCTATGAGGACGGCCTCTATCTCTCGCAGACCGTCAAGGAGCCGCAGCCCGATCTTTTTGCGGATGATAAAAAGCTCGTCCGCGAGGGAACAACCGATGAGGGCATCTGCTATGCGCTCTATGAGGAACATGCAGAGATCACCGGTCACACCGCGCAGTTTGAAGCCGATGAGCTGATCATCCCCGAGACGATCAGCGGTCTGCCGGTCACGCGCATCTGCTCCGTAGCACCCGTCGAAAACAATCAGTTTGAGATGGATAAGCTCGGCGCATTCTATAGCTGCTATACGCTTTCAAAGGTCACGGTTCCGGACGGCATGTACGAAATCGGCGACTACGCCTTCTACGGCTGCAAGAATCTCCGTGAGGTTGAGATTTCCGAGAGCGTCATGCACATCGGCACACGCGCTTTTGCAATGTGTTCCAGCCTCACCTCGCTGACCGTCCCCTCCGGCATTGATACGATCGGGGACAGCGCCTTTGCACTGACGCCGTGGTATGACGATCTGCTCTTTCACCGCGATCTCATCATCTTCAACGGCAGACTGTATGACGCAGGCAAGCGCTGCACCGGCGAGGTCATTGTGCCGGATTATGTAGTCTCCGTCGGGGATTATGCGTTCTATTCCCGCACATATCTGACGGCAGTCGTCCTGCCGGAAAGCGTGCAGTCGGTCGGCAGATACGCATTCAGCCATTGTCCGAAGCTGCGCTCCGTTGTCATTCAGAATCCGGACTGCGAGATCTATGCGGATCAGACAACGATCAGCAATAAGACAAACGGCGGCGGCGAAGAATACTACATCGGTGTGATCTACTGCGAACCGGATTCCGCGGCCGCAAAATTCGCGGAGAAATACAAGTTCCGCTGCAAGGACACCGACCAGTTTTCCCTTGAAAACGGGAAACAAAAATAAGAAAACCGAATCGCAACACAGGGGGTATCCGCTCGGATATCCCCTGAAACCCTTTGCTTCATGAAATAAGGAGACAGATATGCAGTTTTTTACCGAAGCAGCCGGAAAGCTGCCCGTCCTCAAGGATCTGAAAGCCGCACTCCGGAACGGCATTTCACCGGTTTCGCTGACCGGCGTCTCCCAGATCCACAAAGCGCAGATTCTGCTGACACTCGCGCAGGAACAGCCGCTCCTTGCTGTTCTGCCCGATGAATCCGCTGTCCGGCAGATCTGTGAGGATATCAATTTCATGGCAGGCAGCCGCCTCGCCTATCCCTATCCGGCAAAGGAGCTGAATTTTCTCGAAGCAGCCGGTATTTCGCGTGAATACGAGCAGCTCCGTCTCAGTGCGCTGACCGCCCTCTGTGCCGGTGAATGCCGTGTGATTGCAGCCTCCGCGGAAGCCGTCATGCAGTATACCATGCCGCGTGAGGTGCTGGAATCGCGCACGCTGCATCTGAAAATCGGGGAAAGCTATGACCGCGATGCGCTGACCGATTCGCTGACGGCGCTTGGTTATCTGCGCTGTGAACAGGTTGATGCGCCGGGACAGTTTTCCGTCCGCGGTGCGATCATGGATATTTTCACGCCGCAGAATCCCCTGCCGGTGCGTACCGAATTCTGGGGCGATGAGATCGACAGCATGGCGTGGTTTGAGCCTGAAACGCAGCGCCGCACCGATATCATGGACGAAGCGGCAATCATCCCTGCGGTCGAGGCGCTTCCCGATGCAGCCGTGCTGGCGGAGCGCATCCGGCAGACTGCAAAAGGGCTCCGCGGCAAGCACGCAGCCGAATTGAAGGAGCAGCTCAGCGGAGATGCGGAGAAACTGGAAAGCGGCGTCTCACTGCTGAATATCGACCTGTATTTTCCGCTGATTTATCCGGAGCAGGCAACGATCTTCGATTACTTCAAAGGCGGCGTAGCGCTCTGCGAGACCGGTGCGCTCACCGATGCGCTGCAAGGGCTGCAATCCCGATACAATGAGGATGTCAAGCTGATGCTTGAGGACGGCAAGATCTGCCGGCAGCTTGCAGGATACTATTTAGATGCGAATACTGTCCTGACCGCCGCAAAGGCGCATCCGCTGATCTGCATGAATGCATTTCTCAGCAGTACGAGCAGCTTCAACTATCAGAAAATGCTCTCCGTCGAGGCAACGCAGAATGCGCCGTGGGGCGGCAGTACGCGCATCCTGACCGATGATCTGCTGGAGCTGTGCAAGCGCGGCTACAAGGTCATGGTCTGCGGCGGAACGGAAAAAACGCTCCCAATTCTCATGCAGGATTTGCAGGAGAGCGGCATCAACTGCGCCATTGCGGATGATACAACCGAAGCAGAAGCCGGAAAGGTGCTGCTGATGCGCAGCGGACTTTCCGCAGGCTTTGAGTATCCGGCGATCAAGTACGCCTGCATCGCGCAGAGCAAGGCGCAGAGTACGGTACTCAAAAAGCGCCGCTTCAAAAAGGGACAGGAGATCCGTGCGCTCTCCGAAATCTCCGAGGGCGATGTCGTTGTCCATGCCGCACACGGCATCGGGCGCTTCAAGGGCATCAAAAAGCTCGATATGGAGGGCATCACCAAGGATTATATCACGATCGAATATCTCGGCGGCGACGAGCTGTTTGTCCCCGTCACGCAGCTTGATCTGGTCTCGCGCTATATCGGCGGCAAGGATGATGTTGCGGTCAAGCTGAATAAGCTCGGCTCGCAGGAGTGGCAGAAAACACGTACCAACGTCAAAAAAGCGGTCAAGGACATGGCAGCGCAGCTCATCCGGCTCTATGCTGCGCGTGAGCATGCGCAGGGCTTCCGTTTTGAACCGGATGATGAAATCCAGCGTGATTTTGAGGAGCGCTTCCCGTATATCGAAACTGCCGACCAGCTCCGCAGCGTCGAGGAGATCAAAAAGGACATGGAGCGCGACAGCCCGATGGACCGTCTGCTCTGCGGCGACGTCGGATTCGGCAAAACGGAGGTCGCATTCCGTGCAGCGCTCAAATGCATTCTCTCGGGAAAGCAGTGCGTCATTCTCACCCCGACGACCGTCCTTGCGCACCAGCACTATGAGACGGCACTGCGCCGGTTTGAATCGGTGCCGGTGAATATCGAGCTGCTTTCGCGCTTCCGCACCAAGAAGCAGCAGACCGAGATTCTCAAAAAGACCGCAAACGGCACGATCGACCTGCTGATCGGCACGCACAGACTGCTTTCAAAGGATGTAAAATTCGCATCGCTCGGGCTTGCGATCATCGACGAGGAGCAGCGCTTCGGCGTCGCGCACAAGGAGCGTTTCAAGGAAGTATTCAACGGCATCGACATCCTGACGCTCTCCGCAACACCGATTCCGCGCACATTGAATATGGCGCTCTCGGGCATCCGCGATATGAGCGTGATCGAGGAACCGCCGCAGGACAGATACCCCGTGCAGAGCTTCGTCCTCGAATATGATGCAGGACTGATCGTGCAGGCGATTCAGCGCGAATTGAAGCGCGGCGGTCAGGTGTATTATATCCACAACCGCGTCGAGACGATCCGGCAGTGCGCAGGCAAATTGCAGGATATGCTCCCCGATGCGCGCATCGGCTATGCCCACGGCAAAATGACCGAGCTGGAGATCAGCGAGATCTGGAACCGTCTTGTCGAGCATGAGATTGACATCCTCGTGTGTACTACTATAATAGAGACCGGTGTCGATGTCCCGAATGTCAACACGCTGATTCTCGAGCAGGCAGACCGCTTCGGACTCTCGCAGCTCTATCAGCTCCGCGGCAGAGTCGGGCGTTCAAACCGCCGTGCCTATGCATATTTCACCTATCAGAAGAACCGCTCGCTGACCGAGGTCGCGGAGAAGCGTCTCGATGCAATGCGTGAATTCACGCAGTTCGGCAGCGGCTTCCGGATTGCGATGCGCGACCTTGAGATCCGCGGTGCAGGCAGCATTCTCGGCGGACAGCAGCACGGTCAGATGGAGCAGGTCGGCTACGAAATGTACCTCAAAATGCTCAATGAGGCAATCGCGGAGGAAAAGGGCGAGCCGGTCAAGGCGCCTGCCTGCACCGTCGATATTCAGGTCGAAGCACATATCCCCGAGGACTATATTTCCAGCATGACCTCGCGTCTCGAGATCTACCGCCGCATCGCGCTCGTCGAGACCGAAGCCGATCAGGCAGATCTCATTGACGAGCGCGATG
>JAGKVC010000195.1 GCA_021152595.1 Clostridia bacterium | reverse complement strand
CGGCAAAGGTCCGCATTGTCAGCAGCGGAATCAGAAAGATAAAATAGAAGAAGCTGTTATAGAAAATATTGGAAAATGAAAATTTCAGCACGCTCGAATCCATGTTGGAAATGGAATTGATGAAGCTCAGCGAGAACACCATCAGGAACAGCGCACTGACCACATACGCAAACGGAGAGCAGAAATAGGACTGCACCTCCTTTTTATACAGCGAAAACATCAGTCCTTCGCCTCCTTTTCGGTCTCAGCATCATCCGCTTCAGAAGCTGCTGCCTTTGCTGCCTCCTCCGCCTCGCGCTGTCTGTCCATCTCTTTGCCCAGCTCCTCGAATGCCTCCTCACGCGTCTGTGCGCGCGTCGGAGCGGTGAGCTTGACAAAGACATCCTCGAGGCTCGATTTGACCGAGGTGATCTCCAGCACCATGCAGTCCTCCGCGATCAGACGGGACATCAGCGGCTTGCGCACCGCCTCGGATTCCACTGTGACCGTGAATGCATTGACACCCTGCGAATCGAATTCGACCTCATCGACGGAGCGGACACCCTCTGTATTCCGGATGATATCCGTGATCTTCGTGATCTCGCCCTCGACCTTCATGCAGAGCCTGAGATCGCCGCCGACTGTCGATTCCAGATGCTCGATCGTATCGACCGCGCGGATCTGTCCCTTATTGATGATCACGACGCGCTCGCAGACCGCTGTCACCTCCGCAAGAATGTGTGTCGAGAATATAATAGTATGCTCCCGTGCAAGATCCTGAATCAGACGGCGAACCTCCATGACCTGCGTCGGATCGAGACCGACCGTCGGTTCATCCAGAATCAGGAATTTCGGCGAGCCCAGCAGCGCCATTGCAAAGCCGACACGCTGCCGGTAGCCCTTCGACAGATTGCCGATGATGCGCTTCTGCACATCGGTGATATGCAGGCGCTCCATTGCATCCTCGACCTGCTTTTTCCGGTCATTGCGCGGCACGCCCTTGAGTCCTGCCGCGAAGTTCAGATAGTCGCGCACGCGCATATCCGGATATACCGGCGGAATCTCCGGCAGATAGCCGATCCGCCGCTTGACCTCCAGCGGTTCCTTTGAGATGTCGTAGCCGTCTACCAGCACGGTACCTGAAGTAGAGGGCAGACATCCGGTGATCATATTCATTGTTGTGGATTTTCCGGCGCCGTTCGGCCCGAGAAATCCCAGCACTTCATGATCCCCGACGGTGAAGGAGATATCCTGCACTGCCGGATGCGCGCCGTAGAATTTCGTGAGGTTTTTGATCTCAACCATGTTTTCCGCAAAGCCCCTTTCATCATTGCAGTAATTGCGAACAGAATATTGCAGAATATGTACCGCGGCACAGCGCCGGTTACCCGTTTCCGGTCTGCATGCGGACAGACATATTCATTTTATTATCTCAAAATAAGATGAACAAACTATGAACGAATTGTGTACGGATTATAAATCTATACAAATATGACAATTCCCTGTCCGTCTGCATCCGAAACAGAGCCTCCGGCGGACAGATCACACAATTATATATAGTATCATATCAGACGGATGTGTTCGGGATGTGTCAATGCACCGAAAAATGCAGAAAAATACAGTCTGTAAATTTTTTTGAAATTATGAACGGCAAATTGAACAAAAAAACAAAACCCGATTTGGTGAAGTATCCGAAAAGCGCTACGCGGAGCGGATGTTTCGTGCCAAAGTCTTGACAAAGTTCAGGAAAATTATTATAATGAAAACAAGGTACTGTATAGGTGTCTCTATACGCATTTGACGGTGTGCGGTTCCGGTCACTGGAACGGATGCCGGATCGGAAACGATCGCCTGAGAATGCCGCGATGCCCTTACAGAATCAGTGCGGCAAACCAAAGCACGGGACAGGCTGCCGCTCACGTACCCGAATATGCACAGCCCGCTGCTTCTCGGACTGACCGTGCATCCAATCAGAAGCGAAAATCTTTCAAATTCTACGAGAGGGGAAAAAAGAATGCAATTCAAGAAGAACAGAGCAATTCTCGCTGCCGTGCTGGCAGCAGCAATGGCATCCAGCGCTCTGCTGTCCGTGACCGCTTCCGCTGCGCGCACGAAGGAAGAGAAATACGGCACAAAGACTTATGCAGACCGCTTCATGTCACTGTATGAGGACGTCTACAAGGACGGTATCAAGAACGGTTACATGAACAAGGACGGCGTTCCGTATCACTCCGTTGAGGAGCTGATCTGCGAGGCTCCGGACTACGGTCATGAGACCACTTCCGAGGCTATGTCCTACATCGTCTGGATCGCTGCTATGCACGATAACCTCGCAAACAAGGGCATCGTTGAGGGCGTTTCCAAGACCGACCGCGATCTCGCGAAGGCATGGGATACGCTGGAGGCTCTGATCCCGTCCAAGGCACAGCAGGCAGGCTTCTTCGATCAGTCTTCGCTGAGCGCTCAGGTTTCTGCTGAGCATCCGGACAGCATCGAGAAGTATCCGGCTGAGGGCAGCTCTTCCAACACCGGTTCCAACCCGCTGCACACCAAGTTCAAGTCTGCATACAGCAGCGAGGGCAGAGAGTATCTGCTGCACTGGCTGGCTGACGTTGACGACTGGTATGGCTTCGGCGGTTCTGCACGCGGCGAAAAGGGTGAACTGACCTTCATCAACACCTTCCAGCGCGGCGACCAGGAGTCCTGCTTCGAGACCATTCCGCATCCGTCCATCGAAACGCTGAAGTACGGCGCTTCCGGACAGGGCATGAAGTTCGCATTCCAGAGTTCTACTGCTGAGTCCTGGTCCTACACCAACGCACCGGACGCTGAAGACCGTGCAATCCAGGCTGCTTTCGCAGCAGACCGCTGGGGCGTCGGCGATGCTACCGTTTCTTCCAAGGCCGGTATGCTGGGCGACTTCTGCCGTAATGATATGTACGACAAGTACTACAAGGAAATCGGCTGCCAGAACATGCAGTCCGCTTCCGCAGGCGATAAGGGCAAGCACTATCTGATGTCCTGGTACACCGCATGGGGCGGCGACGGCAGCTCCCAGCACCAGTGGGCATGGCAGATCGGCTGCTCGCACGCTCATCAGTTCTATCAGAACCCGCTGGCTGCTTTCGGTCTGCTCTATGATTCCAAGATCAATGATGGTATGAAGGCAGAGGGCGCAACCAAGGACTATGAGGATTCCCTCACCCGTCAGCTCGAGATGTATCTCTGGCTGTCCTCCGCTGAAGGTCCGTTCGCAGGCGGCTGCACCAACTGCTGGATGGGCGACTATGAGACTTATCCGAGCGGCATTCCGCAGTTCTACAAGATGGCTTACATCGAGCAGCCGGTTTATGCTGACCCGGGTTCCAACAACTGGACCGGTAACCAGTACTGGGCAACCCAGCGTCTCGCTGAGCTGTACTATCTGGTCTGCCAGGATTCTGAGTACTCCTCCAAGGGCAGCTCGATTACGCCCGGCGGCGTGAGCATCAAGGAAGCGCTGAAGACTGTCCTCGACAAGTGGGTTGAGTTCTTCCTCAGCGAGACCACGCTCGACACCGACAAGCGTGACTTCAAGATCCCGTCCAGCCTGAAGTGGTCCGGTGCTCCGAATGACTGGAGCGGTTCCTATGCAAACAACTCCGGCCTCCACGCAACGGTTGCTCCGGATGCATATCAGAATACCGACCTCGGCTGCGTCTGCTCTTATGCAAACACGCTGACCTACTATGCAGCAGCAAACGGCGTTAAGGCTTCTGAGGCTTCTGCTTCCGGTTCTCTCGCTGAGAAGGCTCTCTACACTGCTCATGAGCTGCTCGACCGTACCTGGGAGAACGCTCGTGACGACATCGGTCTGTCCAGAATTGACCACAACGGTTCGCTGGCTCGTTTCTGGGAGCAGGAAGTCGATACTGACGGCAAGTCCGGTAAGTATCCGTATGGCTACACAGTCGGTCCGGGCTCTACCTTCATCGACATCCGCGAGATGTACAAGGATCCGGGTCAGTCCTACTCCGATCTGTATTCGAAGCTCGAAGCTGCTTACAAGAAGGATAAGGAAAATGGCGCAAAGATGGTCGAGTTCTCCGGCGAGTACAAGTACGGCATGGACTGCGCGACCGATTGCAGCCAGTTCAAGGAAGTTGCAAAGGTTGACCTTCAGTACCACAGATTCTGGCACGCAGGCGATATCCTGATGGGTCTCGGCACCATGGCTGAGCTCTATCCGGAAATGCAGCCGAGACCGCTCGACGGTACAGATCCGGACCCGAAGACAGAGACCACCACGACGGAGCCGGGAACAATTGTCGGCACCGACTGGGGTAATGTCAACGAGTCCGAGGGTGCCACGCCTGAGGCAAGAGTTAATGTTTCCGACGCTGTTCTGCTCGCTCGCTTTAACGCTGAGGATTCTACGGCGAAGGTTACAACGCAGGGCAAGAAGAACGCCGACGTAAACGCAAGCGGCGCTCCGGATAAGGAAGATACCGTTAAGATTCTGAAGTTCATCGCTAAGCTCATTCCTTACGAGAGCCTCGGAACCACCAAGGATAACTGATTCTTTCCGGTTCTGAACTGAAAACCCATACGATCAGGACACGTCTTTTGGCGTGTCCTGATTTTTTGTTGCTTTATCCCTTGATTTTCCTGCGGATTTATGATATACTATATAGTGATGAACTATGAGTATATTCTGGGATATCATACTACATTGAAAAGAGGGATTGCTGATTATGCCAAAAAGTATGACCGGTTACGGCAGAGCACAGCGGCTCGCGGACGGGCGCGATGTGCTTGTCGAGATCCGCGCGGTCAATCACCGTTACTATGAATTTTCTGCCAGACTGCCGCGCACCTGCATGTATCTCGAGGAAAAGCTCAAGAGCTTCCTCAACGGGAAAATTGCACGCGGTAAGGTCGAGGTCTCTGTCACCATTACCAGACCGGACGGCAAGGACGCACAGATTGCCGTCAACCGCTCCGTCGCGGAGGGCTATGTCAATGCGCTGCGGATGCTCAATGAGGAAATGGGCGAAAACGGCGGACTCTGGCTGAATGATGATATTACGCTCAGCTCGCTGCTGCGCCTGCCCGATGTCTTTACCGTCACCAAGGAACAGGATGACGAAAACGCCGTCTGGGCGGTCGTTTCGGATGCTGCCGGCGAAGCGCTCGAATCGTTCCTCTCCATGCGCAAGGCGGAGGGCGAACGGCTCGCTGCCGATCTGCTCGGGAAGCTCGCCGGACTCGAAGCGATGCTCGAAAAGATCGAAGCCATCGGCGGCAGCGGCAGCACGCTGATCGCCGCGGATGAACCCGTCGGCAGAAAGCTCGATTTCCTCGTGCAGGAAATGAACCGTGAGGTCAATACGATCGGCTCCAAGGCACAGGATCTCAGCATTACACGGCTTGTTGTGGATATGAAATCCGAGATCGAAAAGATCCGTGAGCAGATCCAGAACATTGAGTGAGCGAAAGGAGCAGATATGCGGCTGATCAACATTGGCTTCGGCAATATGATTTCATCGGCGCGGCTTGTGACCATTGTCAGTCCCGATTCGGCGCCGATCAAACGAATTGTACAGGATGCACGCGACAGAGGCAGGCTCATTGACGCGACATACGGCAGACGGACACGCGCGGTCATTGTCATGGACAGCGACCATGTGATTCTTTCCGCGATCCAGCCGGAAACCATCGCTGCGCGTCTCGCCGGAAGCAATGCACCTGCGGAGGAGGAGACAGAGGATGAGTAAAGGTTTGCTGATCGTCCTTTCCGGTCCGTCCGGATGCGGAAAGGGTACGATCGTTCAGGAGATTCTCAAGGACGGCGACTGCGCTGTTTCGGTCTCCGCGACGACTCGTTCGCCGCGTGAGGGCGAGGAGAATCATGTCCACTACCATTTTATTACGAAAGAGGAATTTGAACAGCGCATCGCACACGACGGTCTGCTCGAATATGCCGAGTACTGCGACAATTACTACGGCACACCGCGTGCAGAGGTCGAGGCTATGCGTTCTTCCGGCAAGCATGTGATCCTTGAGATCGAGGTGCAGGGCGCTTTTCAGGTGAGAGAGCGCTGTCCGGAAGCGATCCTCGTATTTACGATTCCGCCCTCAATCGCGGAGCTGCGCCGCAGACTCGAAAAACGCGGCACCGAATCCGCTGAGGTGGTTGAAAAGCGCATCGCTCGCGCACAGGAGGAACTCCCCCTTGCGAAGCACTATGATTATGTTGTCCTCAATGATGCGCTGGAGGACGCGGTCGCTGATTTCCGCTCGATTATCCGCACGGAAACCATGCGCCCGAATCAGATAGACTGGAACCGGCTTGACTGGAACCTGTGAAAGAAAGGATTGACCTGTTATGATGCTCAGACCGTCTATGTACCAGATTATCTCCAAGAACGAGAGCTACTATTCCCTCGTGATCGGCGTCGCAAAGCGCGCAAGAGAGATCGCGGAGGCACATGTCAAGGAGAAGGAGACCGCAAAGGCTGCTGCTGAAAAGCGCGCCAAGATGAACGGCGATCAGAAGATCCGCCTCGATGACAAGACCATGCGCATGGTCGTTCTCGAGGAGAATCCCGTCAAGACTGCCGTGGATGAATTCGCCGCCGGCAAATATAAGCTGGTGGAGCCTGAAGAGGATAATGACCGCTGATGACGGGCTGCGTCGGAAACGGTTATGCAATGCCGCTGACGATCCGGGTCGCTCTGGATGCAGCGGCGTTTGGCTATGATCAGCTCTATAGCTATACCGTCAATCCGGAATGGGAGGATAAAATCGCACCCGGCATGCGCGTCGCTGTGCCCTTTGGCAGAGGCAACCGCAGAAGGCTTGCGATGATCCTCGAGGTCTCGCGGGAACCGGCTGAGGAGGGGATTACCCTCAAGCCGGCTGCGGCACTGCTCGATCCGGAGCCGGTGCTGACCGAGGAGCTGCGGATGCTCGTGGACTGGCTGCATGCGCATACCTTCTGTACATGGTACGATGCGGTGCGCGCTGTGCTGCCGGGCGGCTTGCAGCTTCGGCTGGAGGAGCGCTATCTGCCGCTCGAGCCGCCGGTTGGCGTCAAGCTGACGGAAAAGGAAGCAAATGTGCTGCGGATGATGCAGCTTGCCAAATCCCAGCGCGAACGCGATACGCTGGCGCAGGAGGACGGCGGCGAGGAAAAGCAGAAGATCCTTGCCGCACTCGTGCAGAAGGGCTGTCTGCTGGCAGTCTCGGAAGGCAAACAGCTCATCGGGGACAGCACAAAGAAAATGGTGCGGCTCTCGCAGGCGTATCTTGCGGATGAGAACGCATTTCGCCCGACGCCCAAGCAGGCGCAGGCCGTTCGCGTATTACAGGAGCATGAAGCGCTTTCCGTCAAGGAATGCGCCTATTTTGCCGGTGTCGGTGAAACGGTCGTGCAGAATCTCGTGAAAGCAGGTATCGCCGAATTCTATGAGGCGGAGCTGCTGCGCGTGCCGCGCGATGCAGAGGTCACGATTGATCCGGCGGATACCGTGCTTTCCGAAGAACAGCAGGCTGCCTATGATGCCGTTGCGGAGCAGATTCTCGCACGGAAGGCGGCGGCGTTCCTGCTGCACGGTGTTACCGGAAGCGGCAAGACTGCCGTCTTTGAGCAGCTCATCGCGCTGACACTGAAACAGGGCAGGGGCGTTCTGCTGCTGATTCCGGAGATTTCCCTGACACCGCAGGTCGTACAGTATTTTCAGTCGCGGTTCGGAAACCGTGTGGCGCTGATCCACAGCGGTCTTTCCCTTGCGCAGCGGCTCGATACGGATAAACTGATCCGGCGCGGTGAGGTGCAGATTGTCATCGGCACAAGAAGCGCCGTTTTTGCGCCGCTGCCCGACCTTGGACTCATCATTCTCGATGAGGAGGGTGAGCATTCCTATAAATCGGAGCAGTCACCGCGGTACCATGCGGCGGATGTGGCGAAAGCACGCGCGAAATATCACAATGCGGCACTGGTGCTTGCTTCTGCAACGCCCTCGCTCGAAAGCCGCTATCTGGCGGAGCGCGGTGTCTACCGGCTGCTGAAAATGACCAAGCGGTATAATCAGGCGCCGCTGCCTGCGGTTACAATCGTGGACATGAATCTGGAACGCGCAAACGGCAACGGAAGCCCGTTTTCGATTGCGCTCTCCGAGGCGCTCTATGAAAATTTGCAGCGCGGCGAACAGAGTATCCTGCTGCTGAACCGGCGCGGATATCATACGCTGCTGCAATGCACCAAATGCTATGAACCGGTCTACTGCCCGAACTGCTCGGTGCCGATGACCTATCACAAGACAAACGGCTCGCTGCTCTGCCATTAC
>JAGKVC010000194.1 GCA_021152595.1 Clostridia bacterium | reverse complement strand
CTGTTTTCGCTCAGCATTCTACTCAGCTCCCTTCACCTATATTATACCACATAAATGCGAAAAAGCCCAGCTTTCGCTGGACTTTTTCGACAGGCTGAGACGGCTCAGTGTTCTCTGAGCCGTCAGTTTCAAATCTATACAAGCGCTTCAATCAGATAGAAATGTTCCTTATTTGGTATAGCGAACCCCGTCAATCTCAATCGCAGCGATCTCCGAAACCTTATGAATGATTGTCGCGGTTTCGTCATCATAAGGGGCATCGGCTGCCAGATACTCTGTAATATTGGTGCTGACGAACCCGCTGACAGCGCGCAAATCTTCTTCCGTGCCGTCATTGTAGATCAGTTTATATGTCGAGTTGTTCTCGCCTGTTGCTGCGTAGTGTTGATACGGCAAGGGGCGTGTCAGTTCAAAATCTGAGAGCCATATTTGTTCGCCGTTTTCCGCGGTCAGTGTTTCGCAGTCACAATTCTGCGTAAAATCGAAAGAGACGATCATGCCGTCCAGCAGTTCTCTGCCTGCTGCATTCTGATAAATATAATTTTCATCAGGCTTTGCAAAGCGCATATAAAGTGTTTCGCCGTTCCAGTCTTCTGTATTCGGGAATTTGATCTCATACCGGCACTGGTTCGACGGCAGGTCTTCATCCTTCCACATACTCATGTAGCCGTAGCCCGAAAGGAACTTGCCGTCATATGTTCTTTCCTCCAGTTCTTTCAGATCTCTTTTAAGTGCAATACCATTTGCATCGCAGACGATCTCCGGCATAAAACCGTAGTCATGCGGAAATGTGTACGCGGAGTCAAGCGCCTCGATCGTGACAACTGCAAGTGCCGAATGCCCGTCATAGAGCATTGTGTCAATCGTGAGCGTTGCCTTGTCATTGGAAAAGCTCTGCGGTGCGGAATAACCGGATTCCGTCAAAATCTGCTCGCCGCTGACACCGATGTATTTCTGCACAGACTCTTTGTGATACAGTTCGTATGCATAAACGCCGGCCGGCAGACATACAACAAGCGCAGTCACCGCTGCAAATGCCGGAAGTATCTTTCTGACTTTAGCCCTTTTCACTCGCTGATCTTTTTCATAGGCATCCATCCGATGCAGCACATTTCTTGCCATTTCTTCATAAGTTTTCATAATCAAAGCCCTCCGTTTCAAGCTGTGATCTCAGTGACTTCCGCGCACGGTATAAAAGGGATTCTATGCTCCGGACACTTTTCTTCATGATCCTTGCAGCTTCCTTGCTGCTCAGTTCCTCAAAGTATATCAGCCATAATACCTGTTGGTATTCCGGAGCAAGTTTTCTCATAGCCTTATGTACTGTGATGTTCTGTTCCTTTTTGAAATACGCTGATTCAACGGCATCTTCATCGCTGATCAGGTCAGCATTGTTTTCATCAATAGAAACCTCGATATGCTTTGAATGCTTCCGAAGATAGTCTATCGCAACATTTCTGCCAATGGTATAAAGCCATGTCTTAAACGAGCCTTTTCCTTTGTCTTTCGGCTTTTTCGTACCGAGCAGAACAAAGGTATCCTCTGCAAGCTCTTCCGCGGTCAGCACATTCCCGACAATGCCGGTCAGGTATAGAATCAGACCGTCTTTGTAGTCCCTTATGATCTCGACAAGCGCATTCTGGTCACCGTTGTCACGGAAACGGCGGTAGCTACTTGCACCGTTGTCCATTGACAAGCTCCTTTCTGAAAGCCCTTTCATGTGCTTTCACTTATTACACGAAGAAAACGAAGGAAACTACGCGCGATATTTTGAAATAAAATGAAGTTTGTGCAATGTGCTGTGCATTTCAATTTGAGTATATCACTTTCGGGCAGTATCGTCAAGGAAATACGTCAATAAGGTAAATGGCATTATTCCTTGGTGCCACCCACCCTTGCGAATAGCCTCTGCGACCTTCTCAACAGGCACACCGCCCATCGCCGTTCCCATGCTGCCTGCACCAAGCATAAGAGGGATAACACAGTTTAATAATCTCATACATCCTCCTTGATCTTGCTTGATATATTCCTCAGTTTCTAAAATAGTCATATTCCCCTGTCCCCGAACATACACCTTTACTAAAACCAATTCAGAGGTGATATATATGAAACCGGAAATCAGAAAGATCGTGACAAGAAGTGCGTTGTTCTTCGGGATCCTCGCTGTCAGCGCGGCGGGAATGCAGCTCGCAGCATGGCGCAATACGCATAATGCACCAGATGCCGTGACGGCATCTGCCGCACAGTCCCCTGTCATTGTCCTCGATGCCGGACAAGGGGAAGATAATGCTAGGGGAACGCTCCCGCAGGAAAATGCGGGAGCGTTCCGATTTGCTCTAGGGCGTGTTGACACTATAATAATATGCGGATTTTTGAGATGATTTTGTTCCGTTCTAGGCAAAAATCCGCAGGCGGGCTGTCGCCCGGCAAGGAGTTTTAACGACGAACGGGGCAAAATCAGCCAGAAAGACGCGTGTTAGGCTTAGTGTCAACACGCCCTAATTGACTTTTTCTCCCTGCTGTGCTATAATCCAGTTATAACGCCGGAGGTGATATTGAAATGTCAGTCGAAAACTATATTGATCTTTACGCAGATCGTCCTTCTGAGCTGATCGAGCTAATGCAGAAGCTATATCCATCAAGCCCGAATCAAACAAATGAAGAACGATGTTTCCTTAACGATCATGTCAATGTATCCGTTTCTTCATGGGATAAAAGAACGATAGAATGGATGTGGGAGGACTATGGTGTCAATGTGAATTGTTGCCTTTCCTTTCAGTATTTTTCTGATTCCGACTGCAATTCTGCGGACGAGCTTCTGTATGTGATGAAACAGTTGGTGCGAATGCGCAGCTGCGATCTGCTCTATCAGCCAAACGGCGACAGCCCTGTCATGGTGCGGCGCTCCGGAATACTGGTGTTCGATGATTATTTTGACCGGTATTTCGGAAAAGGTGCATCAGATTCGCTGCGTGAACAAAACCGAATCAATATCACAGCCGATCTGTCAATGGAAGACATCATAAAGCGTTGCGAAGAGAAATACGGGGAGGATTTCAACTGGTGGATGCTGCCGGAGGAAAAACGTGAAGCAGCCTTTGTATCCGAATTGAAACTTGAACTCGGTGAGGATGATCCGTTTTTTGACGGTCGGGTGTATGTGATATACAAATGCGATGCCAATGATGATATGCTGTTCCAATCAGTAAGGAAGGACGGAACGGAGCTGTGGCGCATTTATCATCTCACCTATTCGCACTGCCGTGAAATAGAAGGATTCCCCAGACGGTGGGATTTTGAAAGCGGACAAAAAGCAGCGGAATATATCATAGACCAGTATGTTGAGGAAAACGAAAGCTGCGGACTGAAACTATAATAGAAAACTATTAGCTGAATATACACAAAGCACTTGCTCAAATGCAGGTGCTTTTGTATGCCCGTTTCATCACCGCCGCTGATTGACTTTTTCTCCTTGCTGTGCTATAATTCTGGTGTATATTATGAGGAGGCACAGGGGGGTACATATCATGCCGAAAATAACATTCGGAGAGCTTATGCGGGAGTTACTGTTTCCGCTTCTACTTTACGGCCTGTTCACATTCATGATGCTGGAGCATGCGGTTCAGGCGTTCCGGATTCTGCGGCTTTATCGGCGCGAGGGAGTTTTAGTTCCTGCCAGAGTGACAGATTTCTCTGTGCAGACAGTACAGTACGGTCGCCTGCGGCAGACGCAGTACATAGTGACGATAGAATGCATGGTCCCGCGTACAGGAGAGGAGCAGCAATTTGTGCTGAAAACGGAGAGCGATCACGGCAAGAAATATGCTGACCTGAAAGAGACTGAGGTTATGTTTATATCGCGGAAGGAGCCTTTTCCGATGTTGCAAGAGAATCTGCGAACATGGAAGCGGCTTCGGGTGACAACATTGTTCGGCGGAATATTTTGCCTGCTGTTCTGTCTGTTGCTTGTATTTGCGATAATCGTTTATTCCACAGGCATCCTGTAATAACTGAATATACGCGAAGCACTTGCGACGGCAGGTGCTTTTCTTTACCCGAAAAACGAAAGGAGAATTTATGAGGCAGGACGAATACAAAGCATTGGTACAGGCTGCGAGAGAAGCAGACCTCGTTGCCTACTTTCAGCAGAACGGTTTCACTGTTGAACGCAAGAGCTCAGAGTATTATGTTAAGGAATACCCGTCGCTCTGCATCAAGCCGTCAACAAATACAGAACAGAACCGTCTTTCTCAATCAGCGTAATGCGGAAATTCTCCTGTGTGAACCGTTCCAGTTCATCGGGCGTTTTGATCTTATCACAGCACTTTGCAACGATATTGCATTCATGCACAAGGTTTTCCTTGACTTTCGCATGAAAAAATCCGTAACAGACAATGGTTGTTATGAGAATTCCGATTACCGCGGTGATTGTGCCCATATAAAACAGGCTGAATACAATCTTTTTTTCCATGATCCAGCCCTTTCACGCGGTCAAGCTCGGTTGTTTTGGCAGATATGATAATAACAGGGATGTTATCATATTCTGAACTGCTGCGGAGCTTTTTTTGAATTGTCAGCCCGTCATCACCGGGCAGCATAATATCCAGCAGGATCAGGTCAGGTGCTCTGTCATCCATCGCCTGATAGAAGCCGCCGGAATCTGCAAAGCTCATGACTTCAAAGCCATTCTTTTCCAGCGCATAGCTTTCAAGGTTCCTGATCCTTTCTTCATCTTCAACAATGTATATCAGCATTCTATCACACTCCTCATGATATAGTATAAGTTGAATAGTATCAGTATGTTAAATTGAGGTAAAGCGGCACAGTATCGCAAAGGCTGTCATGGGGATGCCGGCAGCCCCGCTAATCAATATCAATTCGGACTGTGTATATTTCCACTTGATTTCTCCGGCATTCTGTGCTATAATCTTATCAGATAAAACAAATCTGAAATAAAAGGAGATTGAGAAGATGCAGGGACTTGTCGAAAAAATCAAAACATTTATAGAAAAGCCGCAGAATATCGCTGAAATTGCCGTGGATATTCTTTGCCTTGCAGCTTCCTATGGGCTGCTGTTTCTGCTGCCGCAAAAAGCAAATATCCTGTTCTGGATACTTTTTGGACTGGCAGCGTTTCTGTTCTGTATCGGCTTTTTCCGGATTGGATTCGTGCTGGACAGCGCTAAATCAAAAAAGGCCGTAACAATATCAGGCTGCCTGCTCGTGCTGTGCGGAATTATTCTGAACAGCACCGGTATCATCGCAATCTGGAAAGCGCATGGAAATGAGCGGAGTATTGCCGCTGCGATCCTGCTTCTGATTGAAGCAATCGTCATGTATTCCATCACAGCCAGTCATACAGAATCGCCGCGTTCGCAGTGGATCATGTCGCTTGTTTTCAGAGCCGCCGCAGTTCTGCTGATTATCGGCGCAGTCATCTGCATGATCGCGGATTCTTTTTCAGGCACGGCCATAGCGGCAGGCTTACTGCTGCTCATAGA
>JAGKVC010000193.1 GCA_021152595.1 Clostridia bacterium | reverse complement strand
GCTCCATATTCGGATTCGGCAGCGCGCTCTTGGAAGGCTCAATGATCAAGCCCTGCACGCCGTTGGAAATCATGGTTTTCAGTGCTTCGGATTCCTCGAGAACCTGGTTATGCGTGATTGCAAGCTGCATCGCAATGCCTGCCTTGTTCAGCACGCTTTCGATGCCGGTGACGATCTGAGGAAAGATGTAATCGCTGAAATAGGTCGAGATTACGCCGACGCTCTTGAGCGCAGCCGGCTTTTCGAGCTTGGCGTCCTCCGTTTTCTTGACAAAGGTGCCGCTGCCGCGCACACGGCAGATGATATCATCTCCTTCCAGACATTTCAAAGCCTGCCGCACGGTCTGTCTGCTGACGCCGTGGATGGAGCAGAGCTCGTTTTCGGACAAAAAGCGATCATTCGGATGCAGATTTTTCGATGCGATATATTTCTTGCTCCATTCGACGATCGCCATATATTTGTATCCGTCCATATTATCCTCCTGTTTTCATGTGGCATGTATTTCTGATATCGTTTGTGCCTTGGAATGACCGACGGGGTGTCTGTACGATACAAGTTCCAATACATCTTACCTATATTATACGTGCAAATCAAATAAAAATCAACAGAAAAAACGCAGAAATAATAGAAAATCCACATGTATTTACAAATACATGTGGATTTTTGTCTATTTTGATACAAGTAAAGCTGTTTAAGAAGCCCGATTCCGATATTTCAGGAGCCTGTTCCGCTGTATTTCAGCGCGCCGAACATCCAGAAGCGGTAGCTCAGCCAGAAGAAAACAAGCCCGATCACCGGCGAGATCCACGAGAGAACAGGCACCGCATCCGGCCGCAGGATCACAAGGCTCGGATAATATGCGATGAATGCAATCGGGATCACAAAGGTGAAAATAAACCGGAAAACGGAATTGAAAATCGTGATCGGATACTTTGCGTAATCCTTGAAGCGCATGACCAGATCCAGCACATAAAAGGAGTTCTGAATCCAGAAACACGTCGCTGCTGCTGCGTTTTGCAATGCAATCATAATCAGCGAAGCAGTCAGCAGGAACACGATCATCTTGAGGATCATCAGCACGGAGAAGCCGAGTCCGAGCTTCACCCATGCATAGATCAGTGTACCGAGACCGAAGGCAAGCTGGCCCAATCCCTTGACATCAAATACTTCGGACTGAAAATAAAAGAACAGGTTAATCGGCCGGAAGCAGTATTTGATGAAGTCGCCGGAATAGACATATTGCCGCAGGCTCCAGTTGTTATCAAAGAAGCACTGTACAGGTGTCAGGGAGACAAGCGAAAAACCGTACAGGAACAGTATTTCGTAGTATCCCCAGCCGTTGATCGACGGGAAGCGGCTGAACAGAATCCAGAAGCTGATAAAGCCCGCGATATTCGTGCAGATCATACCGATTGTTGAGATGATAAAATCGGCGCGGTAGCTCATTTTGCTCTTGAGATCCTGTGCGAGAATTTTCCCGTAGATACGAAGATAAAAACGTAATCCTTTCTGTGTCATATCATCAGCCTCCGTTCACCGTAATCTGCCGCAGCGAGCGGTTCCAGAATGCGGCACTGATCAAAGTCAAGGCTGCCGCCCAGAAAAGCTGAAGCCCAAGTGTCGAGCAGACCGTCTGCCAGTCCGGATTTGCATGCAGCAGAAGCGAAAGCGGTGCATTGTAGATCGACTGGAACGGCAGAAAATGCACGACAGTCCGCAGATTATCCGGAAAGAACGCGAGCGGAATCGTTGCGCCGGAAAGCAGCAGTACAACCACCTGCTTTATGATATTGATGCCCCAGATTGACTCGGTATACAGGCAGACCGTTCCGATAATATAATCAATGCTGAAATTGATCACGACAGCCAGCACGACAGAGACCGCAAACCATATAAGATTGATGCCAAGCGGAATCGCGCCGTGCGTCACAACCGACACAACAATGAATGTCGGCAGGAATGTGAAGAAAAACTGCGTCACAAACGAGCCGGAATACGACCAGAACAAATACCGCCTGTACGGCATCGGTTTGAGCAAATCTAAGACAATCTTGCCAGACTGTATGTTCCGCCCGATCTCCCAGACCAGATACATTTCCAGAAAGCCGTAGAGCGCAGTTGCGAGTACCAGATAAATCAGCGTATCCGTGAAGGTCATGCCGTTGACCGTATCCGTCTCGACGGATGCATAGATCGCTTTCCAAAGGAAATACGTCACAATCAGGTACAGCAGATTACCTGCAACAAGGATCAGAAACGAGAGCCGGAATTGCAGTGCCTCAATGATTCCGGCGCGCGTCAGGGTGAGATACTTTTTCAGGTTCATTTCACACCCTCCTCGTAGATCTTCTTAATGACCTCCTCGGTTGAGATTTCCTCGAGCTGCATATCACGGATTTTATAATCTTTTTGCAGTTCACTGAGAACCTGCATCACGGTTGTCTGCGACTCATCAACCAGAACGGAAATCCATTCATCATCTGCGGAAACGGAACATCGCGGCAGCTTCTCCGTGATCTCTTCGGCATACTGCTTGAGATCGCCCTTGATGCGGATTTTCAGCGTGCGGTACGAGCCGAAAAACTGTTTCAGATGCGAAATATCATTGTCATAAAGCATTTTGCCCTTGTCAATGATCACGATTCGCTGACAGAGTGCGTCAACATCGCCCATATCATGCGTGGTCAGAATAACAGTTGTATGCTTCTGCTGATTGAGCGCGTGGATCAGTGTCCGGATTTTCGCTTTCATGGAGACATCCAGACCGATCGTCGGCTCATCCAGAAAAACGATCTTCGGATTGTGCAGAAATGCGGCGAGAATATCGCTAAGCGTTCGCTGACCGAGTGACATCTGACGGACAGGCTTGTGCAGCAGCGGCTCGATATCAACAAGCGACTGATACAGCTTCAGCATTTCATCGTAATCCGCATCGGAGATCTGGTAGATATCCTTGAGAATCCGGAACGATTCGATCAGCGGCAGCGCCCACCAGAGCTGCGTCCGCTGTCCGAAAACAACGCCGATCTCCTGCGCATTTTTCGTGCGGTTGCGGTACGGCACATTTCCTCCGACCAGAATCTCGCCGGATGTCGGTTCCAGAACGCCGGTCATCATTTTGATCGTGGTCGATTTCCCGGCGCCGTTCGGTCCGAGATAGCCGACAATCTCGCCCTGTTCAATCGACATGGAAATATCATCGACCGCACGGACAGTTTTGTAATCACGCGAAAACAAATCGCGGATACTACCTTTCAAGCCCTCGCGCCGGTTGAGGACCTTGAATTCTTTTGTAACATGTTTGATTTCTATAATTGCTGACATTTTTCTCTCTCTTTCTGTATTCTAAATTGATCCAGCACCTGTTCTTTATATACTATTATAGTATATAGACGTATTATAGCATGTACGGATTTGAATTGCAAGAATTCACTTGTATCATTGGCTGAATGCACAATCCGGCTTCATTATCGTCCAAAGATTTTCGATACATCCTGAAAAAAACAGCCGCAGAACCGGAGTCCTGCGGCTGTTTTCGTTATCCGAGAATGATTCGTTTCAGGAGCGTCAGGTCGGCGGATGAGAGAATTCCGTCGCCGTTCAGGTCACCCTGCTGCCATGCTTTCAGCGTACCGGATGTCAGCAGATATTTTTGCAGCGCAGCAACATCCGACTTATTCACTGCACCGTCCGCATTGACATCGCCTCGCAGATCTTTCGGCTGCTCCCCTGCAATTTCCGCCTGCGTCAGTGCTGTACAGTAGATCTTCACATTATCAATCGCACCGCTGAACCCGACATTCTCCTTATAAAAGCTCTTTCCGAGATAGACATGCATTTTGCTTCCCATATCCGCGGGCATCGTCGTCAGATCGGTTGTCTGCTTGACGAGAACACCGTTTTTATAAAGCCGTGCCGTCGCGCCGTTGACCGAAAGCACATAGCTGTTCCAGCCGGTGTTGTCGGAATCATACCGCATGCCGGTCTCGCCGCGCCATGTATCAACCGTAGTCTGGAAGCGGAAATGATCGTCCGCGACCTTGAAAAATGCATATTTATTCTGATCCTGACCGAGCGCGAATGTGAAGAAATCACCTGTCGAGCTTGACTTGACATCCATGCAGATCGTGTAATCACGGCAGCCGTCCAGCAAGCCGTCCGGCAGGGATGCATAATTCGATGCGTCTCCGTCAAAAAACAGACTGTTGCCGTCGGAACCCTCCGCACGCACAGGCAGATTGCCGGTCAGCGTCAGGTCATTGCCGTTTCCCGTGATATCCTTCACCTTTCCCTGCGAGACGGATTCAAAATCAAATGCCGCAATCGGTTTCGGCGCATCCGCGGCCTGCACCGGCGTACCAAAAATCTTCATCTCGTAGACCGTCGGCGTATACCAGTTATTCGTCGGATTATTCTGAAGCGTTGCGTTTTTCACATTCAGCCGGACATACCGTGCCTTACCGCTCAGCATATCACTGTTGAAGCCGTAGGTTTTCGCGATTGCATCATTGTTCGTATCGGTGCGGTCGAGGAGCTTCGTCCAGTTCTCTCCGTCCAGACTGCCTTCGACAGTGTAGGTATAATATCCCTCAGATCCCTTGCAGATGTACCACGATGTCTGAATATTGCCAAGTTCGCAGACCTGCTCCAAATCGACCTGCAAATAGAACGGCCATTTTTTGGAATCGCCGATTGCCGTAAACGCGGACTGATAGGAGCCGTCTACTGCTTTCGCCGCAGAATCACCGGATTTCGCAGCAATAGAAGCAGTCGCCGGCATGTCCTGTGAAAGCAGTCTGCCCTGCTGTACCGGATAGAGATCACCGGTCGAGGTGTTGTATTTGAAGTACGGGCAGTAATCATAGAACGCAAAGCCGTTGTCAAAATACAGCGGACAGAGCGTCGTGCCGCTTGTCGATGAACCGCGCAGCCAGCGATATGCATGCATCAGATAATTGCGATCCTGTAAATTGACAATCCAGCCGGACTGCGAGGAAAACGTCGAGCTGTTTCCGATGCTGCGCAGACCGCTCCATGTTCCGGCGATGTTATCCGTTACCGCATAGGCACCGCTGCTCGGATACCAGCCTGCCGCCTGCGAGGTAAACAGGAAATAATAGCCGTTCCGCTTGATCAGATTCGGGAATTCGCGGTACTGATCGTCAAACAGCGTTTTGACCACGCGCGTGACACCGCTGTAATCCTCATTCATCTGGAAGATATACATGGTTTTATTCGCGCCCTCGCCGCTTTTGTTCGCGGCAGCAATCAGATAACCGGTGCTGTCGTCGTCAAAGAAGATCGCCATATCACGCACCTGAATATCGAGCGGATTGTAAACATGATGAACGGTGAAGCTGCCGCCCGGTGTTCCGGTGATGACGAGCGCCTTGCCGTCCTTGTAGCCGTCCGGCTGCTCCCAGTGTGCCCAGACGACAACCTTATTTTTCGCTGCGACATAGTCAATATGCACCGATTCGATCTTGCAGCTTGCAAGCGCGGAATTCTGTGAGCTGTCTGCGACAT
>JAGKVC010000033.1 GCA_021152595.1 Clostridia bacterium | reverse complement strand
TTCTTTCTTCCGCTGTCATTCCTTTCAGCAGACTTTCTTCATGGTAGATGCGGTCGAAGCATTTGACTGCTTCTGCTGCGTATGATACGCCGTAAATCGGCTTGTCACTCGGCATTCATACTGTCATATTGGTTTGTTCTCCCGCATACACCTTTACTAAAACCAATTCAGAGGTGATATATATGAAACCGGAAATCAGGAAAATTGTAACCAGAAGCGCATTGTTCTTCGGGATCCTCGCCGTCAGCGCAGCAGGAATGCAGCTCGCGGCATGGCGCAATGCGCAAAATGCACCGGATGCTGTTACCGCATCCGCAGCACAGTCCCCTGTCATTGTGCTGGATGCCGGACACGGCGAATCAACTTAAACATAGTTGTAAAATACACGCAGCGCCCCACGGGGCGCTGCTGTTTTTATCGTAGATTCGTTTGTTTTAATATGATGCTTCTTCGATGCGTGAATGATAGTCATGTCTATCACTCCTCAAAATACCCTGTATCAGGTGCGCAAGCGATATTGGCGACGGATCATCTTTATCAAAAAATATCTGATGGAATATATAATGCGGAATATCCCCATAAAGCACTTGATTTTGTGGAGCCGGTATGGTATAATATAATTGAAACCCAAAGAATAGTCTTGAAAGTTGCTGTGCCGTAGGCAACACCTTATCAACGGAATATTTGTTAATCGGACGATTGGTTTTACAAAAAACTGAAAGGACGAAATAACGATGATTGATGTACTTTACAACTATCGGCAGGGCGATATTCACGCCGCCGAGTTTTCTGACGAGTTTAACAAGCTCTGTATCCCCTTTGAAAATTCGCTGAGTGAGGAGCAGATCGATGTATTCCACAAAATTCTCGACTGCGTGAGTGATACCGCTGCTGCCGAGATGAGGTTAGCCTACAAGATCGGATTTAAGGACGGTGCGACTATGATGAAGGAAATTCAGGACTAATACGATCATAACATAAGGAAAGGGCAATGTCCTCCGTGAGTGGAAGGCATTGCCCTGTTTTTTTAATTATGAAAAGGGTCTTGTCAAAAACGGTCAGTCGTGTTATAATTTAATTGACCAAGCGGTCAAGGGGGGGATAATATGAATAACAGCTTTCTTAGTTTGCCAGATGATAAGCGCACCTCTATCATAAATGCTGCTCTGCGTGTATTCTCGCAATATGGATACAAGAAAAGCCCTATAAATGAGATCGCAGCAGAAGCAGGGATAAGCAAATCTCTTTTATTCTATTATTTTAAGAACAAAAAAGAGCTTTATCTGTATCTTCTGCAATATTGTGCTGAGATAAAGAGTCAAAGAATAAAAGAACAAGGATGCTATGACAGCGAGAACTTTTTTGATGCTTTTACACATTCATTAAAGACAATAACCGATATGCTTCGTTCATACCCTGAATGTGTGATATTTGAACTGAAAGCATACTATGATAATGAACCAGAGGTAAAAGCGGACGTTTCGGACTTTATAAACAGCTATTCAAGATTTGCTTATCAGACTACTAATATCAGCATTACCCCTGATCAGTTTATAGAAGGTCTTGACCTTGAAATGATATATAGGAACATATATCTTGCCTGTGAAGGTTATTTATTTGAAAAGATAAGCAATGGCAGCTTAAATGCCGATGATATGGAACATGATTATCTGAAAATGATAGATCACTGGAAACAGATATATCTGCGGAGGGAAACATCATCATGAAAAGCATCTCGGTTATTATTCCCGCCCATAACGAGGAAAAATATGTGGCAAGGTGTATCCGTTCCATAAAAGCCGCCGTAAAGTATTACGGCGGTCAGGTGGAGATCATCGTTGTCTGCAATCGCTGTACTGACAGGACTGCGGAGATCGCAGAGAAACATGGTGTAAAGGTCATTTCCAACGGTGACAGGTGTATTGCCAAGGTCAGAAACGCAGGGATCATTAATGCGACTGGCGATATTATTGTGACCATAGACTGCGATAACCGTATGACAAAAGGAACGCTGAAAGAGATCGCTTTTTTGCTGGACACAGGCAAATATATCGGCGGCGGAGCGCCGATCCGCTTTGAGCGATATTCTGTCCCTCTGTATCTGAATGATCTGCTGTGTAGAGTGTCTTTTGCTGTCACGGGACTGTACTGTGGTATCTTCTGGGCTGAGAAATCAACATTTCAGGCAATAGGCGGATTTGTGGAAAAGAAAGCTATGGAAGATGCTGCGACTGCCAAGCTATTGAAAGCATATGGTAAGCGTAAAGGAAAGAAATATACCGTTCTGCATAAAAACGTACTTATCAATTCCACAAGAAAATACGATGATATGGGTGACTGGCTCTATCTGAAGCTGATGCTCTGCAATATCGGCATTTTTATCAGGGCTGCCCTCGGTGACAAGCGTGGGCTTGACAAGCTGTTTGATAAGCTGTTTTATGATTACAACGGTTAGACAGGTGATCATATATTGATGAGCCTGAAACTGATAAAGTGAGCTATTGCAGTAAGCACTCATTTTGCTCATAAAAATCGGAAAGATTATGAGGTAAACAATTATGAGTTATGAAGGAAATAGAGTATACTTGATGATCAGAAATTTCATACTGAAAGCAATAGCAGTAACTCTTACGCTGCCTATTCTGATCGCAGCACCGCTTCAGGCATCTGCTGCGGATACCGTCTTGGATAATACGGAGTGGAGTGCTTTTGTTGAAGAAAAAATAGAGAAAGATGATCCGCCCGGACTTGCCGTTACTTTGGTGAACGGCTCGGAGGTCGGTTTCAAGAATTGGGGATATGCCAATATCGAGGAGCAAACTTTCGTAACTGAGGACACTGTGTTCGGCATCGGCTCATGCTCAAAAGCATTTACTGCACTGTCTGTATTTCTATTGCAGGAGGAGGGTAAGCTCTCGGTTGAGGACAGCGTATCGGACTACCTGCCGTGGTGGAACGTGACTTGGAACGGAGCATCGCAGGATACGAAGATATGGCAGCTTCTTGAACACTGTTCGGGCATTTCCAACACAACGATGATGCAGTATCCGGTCGAAGACAACACAGTTTCCAATGAGGAGATAGCCCACATTGCCGAAAACATCGAGCTTGTCTATGAACCCGAAACGAGGTTTGAATACTGTAATCTCGGCTATGACATTCTTGCATATATCACAGAAACCGTCAGCGGTCAGCCCTTTGAAGAATACGTCACAAAGGAAATATTGCAGCCGATCGGAATGATACACAGCGGATATCATATTCCGACAACACAGGGCTACCGCTGGTTATTCCTGAAACTTAGGCCATACGATGAACCTGAATTTTCGCTGACTTCGGGTGACGGCGGTCTGCGTTCCACACCGAAGGATATGTCGCTATGGATAGAAGCACAGCTCGGACATTTGGAGCTGCCGGAAAAACTAACAAACGCTATTACTGCTTCACAAAAAGCTCCCGATGTGTACAAGATCGACATGGGTAACGGTATGGTACAGTATAACGGATGGATAGATTATGACGGCTTTTTGTATCACACGGGAACGAACGCAAATTTCAGCTCTTTCATTCTTGTCGATAAAGAACGGGACATCGGCATTTTCTCCGTTTCAAACGTGTGGACATTCATAGCAGATTATGCAGGCAACTCACTTTATCAAGTCATGAAGGGCGAACAGATCAACAGAGAACAGTTTGAACTGTTAGATCCTTGCTCGACTGTGGATAAGGTATCGTCTTGTATCACAATCGTTGGTTTGATCGGTATTATTCTGGTGCTTTTTATGATGTTTACGCAGAGAAAGCGCCTTGACAAGAAGCAGACAGACCTTGCAAAAGAGAAGAAAAGACTATGCAAACAATGTTGCATTCTGGTGCCGCTGCTTGTATTGACCCCCCTGCTCCCCAGAATAGCAGTCAGCATCGCAGGTTATGGCTTTGCAAGCTACAAAATGATCGGTGTGTGGTTTCCGTACTCTTTCCTGATCGCATTTGCCGTGCTGAGTGTGATGATCCTTATGATGATCATTTCAAGTGTTACTCGGTACTTTACTGTCAAGAAGTTCAAATGACCGTAGTCTATTGGCGCACCTCTAACCCGTTCCGCACAAGTCCTATCAGGCATTGTGGCGCATACCACAACGGTCACAAACCCTATTGGAACGAATAACTGCAAGCTCTCGGAAATGCTCCGTAAGCGTTTCTGAGGGCTTTTTCTTTTCATACAGGCATTTGCAGGATCCTGTCAATTTTTTAATAGCTGTTGACATTAAAAATTTGATTTGATACAATATAGATACTGTATGAAACTTCGATCGAATATACAGAACTTATTGTCGGAGGTATGTTATGACAAAGAACGAACTTCATAAGTATGTAGAAGAAAGCACGGGAAACGAGAGCAATATCTGTCAGATATGCGCTGTCAGAAACGGTGAGATGGTATACAGCGACAATTGGCACGGTTTTCAGATTGACAGTGCTGTAAATGTAATGTCTGTCACTAAGGGGGTGATGGCTTTGCTTGCAGGGATCGCCGTTGACAAGGGCTTTATCAAAAGCACAGATCAGAAAGTGCTGGACTTTTTCCCAGAGTACACCGTGAAGCGGGGCGAAAAGACCATCTATAATGTCACCCTTGAGCATTTGCTGACAATGACCGCACCATACAAATATCGTTCAGAGCCGTGGACAAAGGTCTGCACCTCAGACGACTGGACGAAGGCGGCACTTGATCTGCTCGGTGGAAGATCGGGAATAACAGGTGAATTTCAGTATGCGACGCTTGGTATACAGATACTCGCAGGTGTGATCGAAAACGCATCGGGTATGAAGTGCATAGACTTTGCAAACAGATATCTCTTTGCGCCTATGGGTATCCCCGAACACAAGATACACGGTGAAAGCAGTAAGGAAGATCAGTTTGATTTCCTGATGAATAAGAACCCCCGTGGAAATGAGTGGTACTCCGATCCGCAGAATACCGTTACCGCAGGATGGGGGCTGACACTCTCGGCTTATGATATGGCGAAGATAGGGTGGATGCTGATAAACGGTGGTGTTTATCACGATAAGCGAATTGTCTCAAATGAATGGATAGGTCAGATGACTTCGCCAAAATTGCAGCTTGGTGAGATGTTTGGCAATATGGAGTATTGCTATCTGTGGTACAGACCGTATAAGGATAAACCGATATTTGCAGCTATCGGTGACGGCGGCAATATTATCTATGTCAATCCCGAAAAGAGTATTTCAGTCGGTGTAACAGGCACATTTAAACCGAGGATATTCGACCGTGTGGATTTCATTGAAAAGAATGTAATACCAATCGTCGAAAGGCTATGAACACCCAAAACGATCTAATTTTGATTTCAAAGCACACCCTCAAAGCGTTTACAAGCGTTTTGAGGGTGTTTTTATGTGGTTAAGTTTCCGCTCCGCAGGCTCGGACGGCTCTGAGGGGCTTTTCCGTTCGTCTGAGAGTGCTTTCAAGCAGAGGTCGGCTCTGCGATCCCGTGTTCCGCTTTATACTCCCTGACACGGCGATAAAAAGTGTTAGCCGACAAGCCCATTCTCCGCATAAAGTCACGCCCTGTGATGCTCTTTGACTTCCATCTATCGTTGTGATTACAATTCTGCTCCCATCAGTATGACCTCAGTTTCCTTTTTGAAGCCGTATTTTGCGTAAAACGCAGGCAGAACGCCCTCTCCGGCGGTAATAAGGTGAACACCCACCATACCCTGCGCTTTCATATCCGCAAGGCACTTTTCAAGCAGTTCCGTTGCAATCCCTCTGCGCTGATATTCGGGATCAACGGCAAGGTCATTGATCTCAAAAGTCCTGCCGTAATGGAACAGCATGGATGCTCCGAGGATAAAGCCGACGGCCTTGCCGTCAAGGACGTATTCAAGACCGTAGGCTTGCTTTGACTCCAGCAACTCCCGAACATGGATGACTGCATCTTCCGTTTTCCACGGATCATTCCACGGCTCTCCCGAAAATGCTTTTGCATATATGTCGCCATATCGCTGAATATGCTCCATCGTGATCGGTCGAATGTTATCTTTGCTCATAATCGTTCTCCTATGTTTTTTCGTATCTGCTGGAAAACCCGCATATTCTTACATGACCAATTATACCACAATCAGCCCTGCTTTTCAATCGCATATTTGAAAAATCGAAACATTTACTTCGCCTGATAATAGATGCACCCTCTCAAAAGAAGTGATATCGCTTCTGACGAGAGGGCTTTATATTTGTCATGTTAATTATAGATAGAATCAATCGTTTTTCTCAAGCATATAATAGGCAGGAAGGCGATTCCGCCAATCTTTTTGTAAAACAATTGCTTTTTGAAAGCGGATATGGTAATATAAAAACAGAAAACAGAAACGGAGGAATATGTGCCGATCACCGTCAGCACATTATTAATTATGGCAAACAGACTGAACCCCGGGAAAAAACACCGCGGATGCTGTTTCGGCTGCGGGATCACAATGCTGGCAGTATTCATCGGCTCTTGGGCGCTCCCCATACTGGCCAAAATGAAAAGCGACCGTGCAATCGAAAAGCTCAGAGCATTGTCCGCAGTACAAGCAGATGACTCAGATATGGAATTTGTCACGGAAGGCGACAAGCTGGAGCTGCAAATGCCGGAGCAATACGGCAAAATGTATTATTCACAGCCCTCTCCTGCGCATTTTACTGTTGCGGAGACCGGCGAAGCCTATGTGGATAATGAAATCATTGCGGTAGCGGAAAGCGGAACTTCCCGCAGCGTGATAGATTCACTCGCAGAACAGATCGGCGCTGAAATTGTCGGCGAGATCACAATTGCCGATACCTATCAGATGCGCCTTCAGCGTACTGTTTCATATGAAGAAATAGATGCACTGTGTCAGAAATTGTGCGAGAATCCGACAGTCGCGGATGCCTACCCGGACTGGCTGAATTTCACAGATTCTGATGATGTCTCTGCCTATCAGGAGGGCGTCGGAGGATTCTATTACGGTGCGAAGGTCTCCGGCGATGCCGCGGCAAACAGCACGGATGCAATGGACTATCCGGAATATGATGTACGCGGCATCACATGGGATAAGGAAATGATCAACTGCTACCGTGCATGGAAATATGTGCAGGAAATACCTGTTTCGCCGGTCAAAGTCGGCCTGGTTGATTCGCATTTTGATCATGTGCATGAAAGTCTGCATTTTGCAAGGATTCTGCCCTCGCCCGACGCAGGCGATGCGGGTGACACACACGGAACGCATGTTGCGGGAATCATCGCGGCAAACAGCAAATGCGGCATCTCCGGCGTATATCCGTATGGATCACAGGGCTATTTATACGGTTATACGACCGAGAGACCTGAGTATGATGAAAATGAAGACTGGCATATGTTTTCGAGCAATATCGGCTGGATGATGTCTGTCTCCACGCTGGTTGTGCAGGGCGTGAAGGTCATCAATATCAGTCAGGGACTCGGCTGGAATTCCAATGAGCCGGGGTCATATGAAAGAATCCGGAAGCGGTTAAAGGAAATGGGTCTGTCAGTACCGTCAGAAGCCACCGAGAGCATTCGGAAAATATTCTGCGATATTTCCTTTTTTGAGCCGTGGGAAAGGGAGGCAAAGAAGGTTGGCGCGTTCTATCAGCGCTTGCTGGATGCAGGCTATGATTTTGTGCTGGTCAGCTCAGCCGGAAATCTCGGAAGCGGCGGAAAGTATAAAGAAGAAGGCGATCTGAAAATGCTGGATTATCCGCGCCCGTACGGGATGCCCTATGAAAGCCGGTATAACAGTACAATCAATATGATCGCAGAAGAAGACTATCCGGAGGTATTCCGGCGGATTGTGGTTGTCGGTGCGGTTGAGCCGAGACCTGGAACGCCGAAAGAACATGGCGCAGTTCCGATGCTGGCGGGGTATTCCAATGCAGGAATCCGTGTGGATCTGTTTGCACCGGGCGGAAAGGCGATCGATTACGATTATGATCATACAACATTCCAGCAGGCTGCAAACGGGACGATGATTTATTCCACCTTTCCCAGAAACAACTATGAATATGAATCGGGAACATCTATGGCTGCACCGCAGGTCACCGGTACGGCGGCACTGGTTTGGTCGGTCAACAGAGACCTGACAGGTGCGCAGGTGAAGCAGATCCTTTGCGAGACAGCAAAACCCGGCTGTATCTATACGAGCAATCAATACGGCACCGACGGCGGGATCGGTATAATCAGCGATTCAGATAACTACCGGCTGCTGGATGTCGAACAAGCTGTCCGGACCGCGTATGAAGTCTACGGCAGCGGCCGTGACAAAGATCCGGAAAACGGCGCATTCGCTGGAAGCGTGCAATGGGAGGAAGAAAAAGACGATCAAGACCATGAAAATCCTGTCAAAGATAACGAGTATTTCAGCATCGTTGCTGTGCGCACGGACGGCATTCATACCGGAGACAGATATATGGTTCAGGCGAATGACCGCAGCGCATTCTGCATACCGGTTCCGCCCGGGGAATACTATATCAAATACGGCATCGAGAAAAACGGATACAAAGGAAAACAAACCGGCAGAATGAAAGTGAAAGCGCATCAGACCGTTGACTGCGGCATACTGACTGTTTGCGAGGATGACGATGCCTCGGATATCATCGCATATCAGGATGTTTTGAAGGATGATGCACCGCCGGCGCAAACCGGTCCGGAAATCCATACCGATCATCTCGACGAATTCATGCTGGCGGTCGGAATTCCGCTGCCGCCGAAAGCATGGATGCGGTATAACGGGCATACTTATGCGATCTATGATTTTCCGACTTCCGGAAACACCCGCTGGTGGCGCGTTCTCTTTTCGCAGAATCCGTATCCGGTCGCCGTTGAAACATTTGAGGAGCAGGGCGCATTGGAACAGCTTTTGGCTTACGGCGAAAAGACGGCTTATATTACCGGCGGACAGGTATTTTCGATTGACGAAACGGATCTCTACTGGGCGATCGAGGATGAGGATACCGGCTTCACCTATTTTGCGGAAGGTCATGGCTGCACGAACGATCACCTTTGCGGCGATTTTGTGGATCTCTACCGCGGAAGCGGCACAGATGATCCTGAATTCGGACTGTGGAAGGTACACCACGAAACATTTTCTTCTTTCTTCCCTCTTGGCTATCTGAAGGATTACGGTTATATTCTGGAATGGAATACTGAGACCGGCTGATGCGCTTACTTACCTATGAAAAGACATATTTCCCTGTTCTCGAACATACACCTTTACTAAAACCAATTCAGAGGTGATATGTATGAAACCGGAACTCAGAAAGATCGTGACAAGAAGTGCATTGTTCTTCGGGATCCTCGCTGTCAGCGTTGCAGGAATGCAGCTTGCAAATCTGCGGAATCAGCAGAATACACCGGATGCAATAGCCGTATCCGCTGAACAGTCCCCTGTCATCGTACTGGATGCCGGACACGGGGAATCAACTTAAACTAAGTCGCAAAATGCACGTAGCGCCCCGCGGGGCGCTGCGTTTTTTATCGTAGATTCGTGTATTTTAACGTCACCTTTCTTTGGAACACAAATGATAGTCTAATCTATCAATCTGAAAAGGCAACGGATATATACTCATTTTCGGGGCTTCCGCTGATTGAGCAATATATTCTCATGGATATTCAGGCAATGATCGAAACGGCAGCCGATGAAGAAAAAGCACAAGAGGGGTTTCTGAAACGCAAGAGGGGCATTGTAGATGCACAGAACGCCACAGACAAGAAGCGTATGCAGAAAGCTCTGAGCCGTATCACAGAGCTTGACACGCTCATTCAGACCGTTTATGAGGATAAGGTCGTGGGCAAGATTCCCGAAGATGTCTGCATCGGTCTGCTTGAAAAGTATCAGGCGGAGAAGAAAAACTTGCAGGCGGAATATGATGAGCTGCAAAGCAGACTGGACACGGAGAGACAGGACGAGAAAGATGTAGAGGAGTTTATCCGCCGTCTGAGAAAATACGCAGGAGCAACGGAGCTTACCCGTCAGATGTGCTTTGACCTCATTGAATATGTGACCGTTGACGAGAATAACAAGAACGACAGAAGCCGTCCGAGAGAGATCCACATTTATTATAAGCTCATCGACAAGGAGCTTACAGACAAGTCAAATGCCCTGATCTGAGGTCAGGGCATCATTCAAAAATGGTTTGTATCCTTTTTGACAGTCTATAACATTTCAGAGGTGATATGTATGAAACCGGAAATCAAGTTACAAAATGTACGCGGCGCCCCGCGGGGCGCTGCTGTTTTGTAAAGGTAAAATAATTCGCGTCTTATGGTCGGGGAATCATCCTTGTGGGTTTCAATTATGCTAAAGAGACAAGAAGCACATCTGCACAATTAAAAAGATATCAATTGAATAATCTGAAAGAATGACTGCACCGATTCAACTGTGAATATAAGCACTGATATCAGTACGGTTGTTTTGACTTTCCTGCCCAACATTAAATTATCGTAAGTTCCTTATGGCACCCCTTGTTAGATTATAATTCCTGAGTTCAATCCAATTGAATTCAGAAATCGAAACAAAAATCTTTAAAAATTCGATATTTGCTATTGAATTTCAATTTGATTTGTGGTATACTATGAAATGGAGGCGATTATATGCTTATTGAATTCAAGTTGGGCAATTATCGTTCATTTCGGGATGAAGCGGTATTATCTATGGAAGCTACCGGGCTAGGTGCCTTTAAGGACTGCCTGCAAAAATATGGCAATACACGCATTCTGCCCAGCATCGCTATCTATGGCAAGAACGGCGGCGGTAAAAGCAATGTGATTCGGGCTTTTTGGCTTGCGGCCCAGTTTATCCGTAATGCTCAAAGGACACAGCACGAAAACGCTGAAGTGCCTGTCTCTCCGTTTATGCTAAATGACTATTCCAGAAACGCCCCTACGTCTTTTGAATTCACCTATGTATTAAATGATGTAAAGTATATTTATGGCTTTTCTGGCACAAAGAGGAAAATCATGACTGAGTACCTTTACCATACGCCAAAGGGACAGAAAGCAATCGTGTTTGAGCGAGAAGGGCAGACGTTCAAATTTACTGAACAAAAAACAAAGCGCAAGCTAATTAGTGAGACTGTCGCAGAAAATCAGTTGTTTTTCGCTGTAGCCTGTACGATGAATGATACGGACTGTATCTCAGCGATGCAGTGGTTCAGAGAGAATATTCTGTTTTCAAGAGATTATTCGGATATTCCGCAGCAGTTGATCGAGTATTCAAATGATCCAAATATGCTGAAAGCAATCAAAACTTATGCGAAAGATGCAGACTTTGGAATTGAAAATGTTCAATTTGATTTTGACAGCAAGGAAGTATCCGATTTGAGTGAACTGCCGGATGATCTCCCCACAGGCGTTAAGGCTGCCTTAAATAGCTTTATACAAATTCTTGCACAAACATCCAATAATTCCGAGGTACAGCTTAAAACAGGAAAAGTGACTGCGACGTCATTCCATGTCGGAAAAACAAGTGCAGGAAAAGCAGAACAGTTTCCTCTGGAGCTTTCAGATGAATCCGATGGAACACGCAAGCTGATGGCGCTTGCTCCCGCAATCGAGTCTGCACTTAGAAACGGCGGCTTGCTGCTTGTGGATGAGATCGAACGCGAGCTTCATCCGATGCTGGTTGAATATGTCATCGCCAAGTTTCAGAGTAAAACATCAAATCCCAATAATGCGCAGATCATCTTCACAACACATAATACAGAACTAATGAACGAAACGCTTATACGAAAAGATCAGATCTATTTTGTGGATAAAAAACAAAGTGATGGTTCGTCAGAGTTGTACACGATCAGTGAGTTTGCAACCAAAACCACAGATAATATTCGCAAGGGTTATCTACTTGGAAAGTACGGTGCGATTCCAAATATCGAGATTCAGGAGGTGGAGTAATGCCACGTCCAACAAGGAAAGCAAAGCCTTTGATCTATGTATTCAACGAGGGCGAAAGCGAACAGGCTTATACAGAGTTTCTGAAAACAACTTTTTCGGATTATGCTGTCATCAAGTATCCGAAAGCCACAGGATTATTTGAGGAAGCACGCGATAGATTTGAAAAAGACAAAAAATATCGGGAAAATGCAGAAGTCACCGATGAGATTTGGTTCTTTTTTGATGTTGAGAAGGATGAGAAGGGCAAGTGGGACTCCCGCTTTCAAATAATCAGGAAATTAAGAAAACTCCGGAAGGGACCGGAGATACGCATTAGACTTCTAATGACGACTGCTTGTATTGAATACTGGCTCATGCTGCACTATCAAAAATATGCACCAGATATTGAGTCACCGGCGGATAAGCAAAGAGTACTGCGTGAAGTGAAGAGCCGTGTAAAAACTTACGAAAAAGGTGATTATTCTGCCACAGCACAGATCGCGGAAAAGTATCCTGATGCAGTCAAAAATGCAAGATCAGTTCTTAATAATTTGCTTCAGGAAGGTCTGCCGGAATTAAATGATACCGATACACGGAATAGATGGCTGTATACTTGCAGCAAGACATTCTCAACGGTGTTTGAGGCAATTGAATATCTTGAATCGCTGAAGGACTGAGAAACGCCAATTCCGGCCTTTTCCCAGGAACGCAGAAAAGCCATTGGCCTTTTTCCAAGAACATATAAACAAGTATATTTGTTCCCTTGACATCAAATCGAGGATATCGAAACGCGTTGAATATATGGTATTGATGTCACATGATAAATAGAGATCATTCGAGTAGGAGGCGACTATTAAGCCGCCGACCGCTCACACCAACGTGCGTACCGTTCGGTTCACAGCGGTTCAATCAACTTAACAAGTAACATACCTTTGCTTGATATATTCCCCAGTTTCTGAAATAGTCATATTCCCCTTTCCCCGAACATACACCTTTACTAAAACATTCCAGAGGTGATATATATGAAACCGGAAATCAGAAAAATCGTGACAAGAAGCACATTGTTCTTCGGGATCCTCGCTGTCAGCGCGGTGGGGATGCAGCTTGCATCGTGGCGCAATGCGCAGAATGCGCCTGATACAGTCACAGCATCCGCAGCACAGTCCCCTGTCATTGTCCTCGATGCCGGACACGGGGAATCAACTTAAACTAAGTCGCAAAACACACGCAGCGCCCCACGGGGCGCTGCTGTTTTTATCGTAGATTCGTTTGTTTTAAGGTCATCCTTCTTCGCAGCAGAAATGATAGTCTTGTCTATCAATCTGCAAAGGAACCGGATATATACTCATTTTCGGGTTTTCCTAATCACAGTCCGATATCACTGTCACGGCTGGAGATCTATCGTACGACGGGGAATGCGCTGAATGTGTAATGGGTTGGTTTTATGGCTGCCCAATACATTCCGGACTGAAATATCAGCTGGTTATTGCGGCTTTGCCGGGTCCCTTTGAATTACCATTTACTTCTATAGAACGGATGCCAAACACTCCTCCATCCGTATAGGATACAATATGCTTTTTATCTCTATACCTTCCGGAACGATATGTTTATAATTAATTTTCTTCGTATTTTTAAACTTCACGCTATTTCCTGCATAATCTGCTCTGCGATTTCGTTTTTTATAACGTAATAGCAATTAGTACCCCATGTTCTCTATGGCTTTCATATAGTCTGGTTGCAAGTTTGCCAATTCATCCTTATTTAAACCGATTCGAATACCATTTCTAGCAACTTGACTGCATATAAAGTCACGAACATCTATTCGGTAATTGTTACTATCATCAAACACTAAGAACATATTTATTGGAAAAGTGGCTATTTTTTTATCAGAAGACCAATCTAAGCGAAGATCCTCTCCTTTCTCTTTCTCAATTTGGATTTGAATCAGCGTATCATTGTTAAATATACAGTCAAAATCATCTCTAGAAATGGACATCCCAATATCAGTAAAACCATAACCAATATAAAAATTATCACCGCCACCTCGCCCATGTTGAAAACCACATTGCAAAAAATAACGATTACAATCAAGTCTTCGATTTGTTGAACAAGAATAAAATGTTAGAGGAGCAACTCCCTTAGACATACAATAATCCATGGTTTCTTTCATGGAATAATTAATCAATTCAAAATTACAACGATAATTACTAAGTGTAAAGTGATTGTTATTGCTAATTATTAAGTAACCAAATAGCGTGTCCTCTGAATAATAACACAGAAGTGTAAAATACTCATTATGATATAATGATGTAGCAATATTTATTCCCTTATAAACTGAGGCACTTTGGATAATAGGACTACCAATTTCTTTTTCAATATATGCAGAAGAGACTTTCATTCGTAAACAATTTAATTCGTCCTCCCATTCCTTTGCTGCAATAGATTGTATAGGAAGATTTTTCTTAAAAGTCGGAAAATCGCCAATTATTGTAAACCCCATAAGAGATGATAGACCAACAACAACAGCGCCAAGAGAATAGATAGTAGTACCTATTCCTTTTAGTGTATTTTTTAAACCGTTTGATCTCTCAAGTGTATTATATTCTCTTGAAGCATTATTTGCAATTCTACTGTTCGATTGGGGATTCTTTTTAAATCCTATAATAAAGGCGATTATACCGAAGAAGAAAAAAACACCTAATAAAAATTTATGACTCATCTATACAATACCTCATTACATTTAAATTGTCTTTTATTATACATCATCCGAACAACAAAAGAAAAAATGGCGTTTCTTATTAATAATACAAAACCTATTGTATTGATTACCATCCAACATAAATATTATAATTGCATTGTCTTAGGGCTAAGCTGGATTGAAGGAAGTTATATGTCCAGTTACCTTTTCTTTTATGGTTGCATCAATGTAAACATCAAGTCCCATAACCAATCTCCATGTTCTGAAATACAGGTAAAGCAGACACGAAATGCGCTGAATGTGTAATAGGACGGCTTTATGCCTGCCCTATATAATCGTCATATTCCGGATCATACTTGTGAATAAACGCTTCTTTTGGACCGTTCAGATTTCCGTTTATGTAGATCAAATGATCATGGAAAAGAAAATCCACAGAATAACTGCCGTCAAGCATCATATCTATGAGTCTGATTACCAGTCCGGCGGCAAGTTCTTCTTTCGTGAACCGGCTTTGCATCATTTCATTTGCTTTGTCAACCAATTGTTCGGCTGCAAACTCCCGAAGCTCTTTGTCGTGAAACTCGCACATACGGCAGAAGTGTTCCATATGCGCAAGCGTTTTTGATACTGGGGTAAATTCATCTGACACAATGATTTTGACTTCTGTTCCGAGCCAGTTAAATGTTCCGAGATATGCCGGATATTCCTCTGAACTGTCCAGTTCACCGAATAAATCCGAATGCAAATGCAGGCTGTCTGTATATTTTTGTATCAGACTCTCAAGAAACGGATCGGTCTTGACAGGCTGGATTATTTCAGTCAGATACAGCATACCTGTTCTCTTGACCGGAGTTTTGCACCATGGACGAACAGGCGGCAGACATTTCACATGATACATTGTCAGCGGCTGCATGAGTTTCTGATAGGCATCATTTTGAATCTCAGCTTCAGAAAGATCCCATATCAGATTTGTAAGCGCATCTTCACGCTCACCTGTGGTCAGGTCGATAAAGCCCAAAAGATGTCGGGATGCAACAGTCTTTTTCATCTGCGTCTCGGATGCTTCTATGCCGTCCGCATCTGTCACAATCAGGTATTCGTGCATCTCTGTCTGATACTGATTATTTTGGCTGTCAGTCCGGAATTCCGGTACTTTTCCACCGCCGACTATATATGGATAGTTCATTATATGCCCTCCGCAATTGCTATCAATGAAACCGAAATGGGATGGGCTTATGCCCGCCCTATAAGTGATCTGGTTTGGAAACAGTCCCGGAATCCGCATTGAATCAGAATATGCGCCGAGGTATAGATTCGCATTCTTCTCAGTTCATTCATCAAGGGCGAGAGAAAAGTCCAGTCTGCCCCGCTGCGGAAAGCGGGTGATATCCTTGATCCGGAGCTTGACCGGGCAGTTCCCATCGAAGCGGGGAATGCACGGAGCAACCGAAGGACAGTAGACTGCTTCTCCGTCATAAGACGTCCCCCCCAGTTCCAGACGCAGTTGAAGTGTAACATTCCATTTTTTCATTGCATCGCTGTCGCCGCTTTGGTAAAGTACGGAAAGGCGTTCGGATTCGGCGAACAGCGCCTCCGGATTCTGGATGTGCAGCACGGTATCTGCATCAATCCAGATGCTGGGGTGATCCTCATAGAGCGGATGCTTAAGCTCGGCTTCAAACTCTGTTTCAAACGGTACATCGGAACCGAATTCTTCATTCCAGTCCACATCTGCATTGCCCGTCCAGCGCATACGAATCGTTTCAATGTTCACATCCAGTATTTCGATCATGCCGCTCGTGACGAACTCATGCTCCTGCACATACAGAAACCCCGCTTCCTCGCCGAGCTCGTTAAACTTCGATGTCCAGATATATTTTTTGCCCTTCAGTGCAAGATAATGCGATTCGCCGGTTTCAAAGCTGTTGTTGTGATACAAACGCAGTTCGCGCATCTCAGGGTCGAGCGCTTCGTCCTTTGACTCCGCATAAATGTCGATGTCCATTCCGAATGTATCCTCCCACGGGTCGCAGAGCAGGCGCACCACAGAAGATGTGACCTCATAGATATGATCTCTCAGCTTAAAATACATTGTTTCCTCCTTTTTGCGCGAATCGGGCAGTTTCTGCTTTCCTGTATGCTGTAGTGATCATACAGCACCGTCGAAAATTCCGATTCTGCGCCTGTTTTACATATCCCAATTATACATCAATGCACCCGAAAAAGCAAGGGGCATCTATCGTATGACGCGGAATGCGTGGATGTGTTAGAATATTTTGCCTTGCTTTGTTATATTTCCTTGCTCATCAAACTCAACGTACTCTTGTTGATCCCAATCATTAATCTCATAAATTTTTCCATTTTCATACCATACATAACTTTTTCCTACTAACCTATTATTCTTCGAAACCATATAGCTCTTGACCTTGCCCGAATCATAGAAGTGAACTTCTGTTCCGTCTCTCAGACCATCTTTATAATGCATATAATATATCAGGGTCAGATCGTAATATATTTCATATAACACGCCGCTGAACACGCTACTGTCATCAAGATAGGTCATATATTCTGTGTGGCATCTGGTGATCTCTTCAAGTTCAACCTCATCCCAATTTGTTCCGTGTTCAATCACATAATCCCGGGATAAGATCGTTATTACTTTATTTTCAATTAAGTAGTCAAGGGAAAATTTACTCGGATCAATCGGGTTCATTTTTCTCAGACCTCCTTTAAATAGTCCGAAATCGCTGTCTATCGTATGGCACTGCATTTGTCAGTTCGCTTTGCCTTGCTTTGTAATGTTTCCTTGCTCATCAAACTCAAAGCGTTTATTCTGATCACGATCAACATACTTTTTAATCATTCCATTTTCATACCATTCATAAAATTTACCTGTCAGTCTATTATTTTTCCAAACACAGTAGTTTTTGACCTTACCCGAAGAATAGAACTCAACTTCTACTCCGTTTTTTAAGCCATCTTTATAATGCGTATAATAATCAATGTTCAGGTCGCCCCATTCTTCATATAACACGCCGCTGAACAGTCCACTATAATCGCTCAAGTCATCAGGATAGCGCATATCATCAGGATAGCACATATAATCTCTGCCGCCTCTGGTGACCTGTTCGACTTCATCGCGGCTATAACTTTTTCCGTGTTCGATCACATACTCCCATGATAAGATAGTTATCACTTCGTTTTCAAGTAAGTAGTCAAGGGAAAATTTACTCGGATCAATCGGGTTCACTTTTCTCAAACCTCCTTCAAATCGTCCGGAATCGCTGCCTGTCGTATGACGCACAATGCGCTGAATGTGTAATGGGGCGGGCTAATGCCCGCCCTATTGCTTTATTCTGTTGCAGGATATTTGCCTTTCGGCGCGTTCGTATATTCGCACTGAAAAAATCGTCTATAAACGGCATTTCCTTGTTCTACCAAATTTCCGGGCGGCAGTTCGTATTCAAAATCAATATGTACAGAACCATCAGACAGTAATGTATAATACATTGTTCTCCATATTTTTTCTTCTCCGTATTTTTCTAAATATGCATTATATAGTTCGCATGCTAAATCTAATAGTTTATCATACGTTTCCATTTTTTCTAACGGATATTGATCATACCTATCCCAGAAAAAATCTTGCGTGCAGACCACATCTGTTTTCTGTTTTACAAAAGCAAACCAAGAAGAGGCTGTTCCAGGTAAAGCATCTGAATAAAAACAAATCTTTTCCCACGGCACGGGAATAATGCTGACGAGAAACTGACCGAGTTCTGTTTGCAGGGCTTCGATTTTCTCCATATTTTCAAGGCTTTCCATGTGTACCTCCTCATTCGGTTGCAGGATATTTGCCTTTCGGCGATTTTTTACGATCACAATTGAAAAATCTTCTATAAACAGCATCACGTCTCTCAACCAGATTTCCGGGCGGCAGTTCGTATTCAAAATCAATCTGAATTGAACTGTCAGACTGCAATGTATAGTACATTGTTCTCCATGCTTTTTCTTGCCCGAATCGTTTGACATAAGCATTATATAGGGATTCAGTCAAATCTAAAAGTTTGCAGATCACGTCCATTTTCTCAAACTTATAGCTGTCATATCTTTTCCAGAAAAGTTCTTGCGTACAGATAACACCCGTTTCCTTCTCGATAAAAGCGAACCATTCGGATGCTGTACCGGGCGCAGCATCTGCATAATAACAAATCTTCTCCCACGGCACAGGAATGATGCTGACAAGAAACTGACCGAGCTCTGTTTGCAGGGCTTCGATTTCTTCCAAGTTTTCAAGGTTTTCCATAGGTCGCTCCTTTCTGCGCTGAATGTGTGATGGACGGGCTTATGCCTGCCCTTGTACTGATTGCGCTTTTGCTGATCTGAGGACAAAAATACACATAACAAGGAATCCAATCCCGTACCCAAGCGGTGCAGCATACCAGAGAGAATCCGAGATGAAACTTCCGGCAAAACCGCACAGACAAAGGATTCCGCAGATGACGGAGCAGCTTTTGATTGCTTTCTCTTTCATTCCAAGAAACAGGGCAAGAAAAGCAAATCCCATAAAGAAGCCCCATGCAGCATAATCTATCGTCATTTCGATACTCGGGGATGCTCCTATTTTGAAATAATCGGGAACAGATATGCCCTGTGATTCCAGTTTCCGGATCACACCGATACTCGTAAAATGTGCAGCAGATGTAAGAAATACGGTTCCCGACAGTGCGATCAGCATGAGTTTGTGATAGATTTGCTGCATTTTATATTCATCCGCGATCACTGCCAAAACAATCAGCATGATAACTGCACCGGCGACCGTCATTGCTTCCCAGAATGTCAATGCGGCTTCAGCCTGCGTGATCAAAAATAACGCCATTGAAATAAAATAAAGAATTTCTCCGGCAATGCCTGCTATGGCGGCTTTTTTGAGACGTTGATTCATGTTGTTCCCCTTCCATTTGCTCCATATTCAGTATCATGCAGAGAGCGCCGCAAACAGCGCCTCGATCCGGTCATAGGCAGCGGCATTTTCATGCTTTGCGCGCTGTCCGGGATCCTGCACGAAATACACATTGTACGTGATATAATACTGCTTTTTCGGATCCGGCACGCGCGTTTCATTGACCGACTGTCCCAGATCGCGCGCCGCATTCGCCGCAAAAAACGCATCATAATCCGAAACACCGCCGATCTCGATGACATAGGAGCACATCTTTTCATTCCGGTTGCTGCGCAGAAATGCCGATACGCAGGCATCCTGCTCCTGCGCGGGAACCGTGATATGAAATGCATCGAGAATCTGCTGCTGTTCGTCCGGCGTAAAATCGGACAGAACGGTTTCGCTGCCGTTCAGAGCAATGAGATGCTGCGTCCGGAAGCGTTTTGCGATCCTGCCGCCGATGATGACCGCGATCAGCCCGACCAGCACCGCAAGCCTCGCCCAGAATCGCAGCCGGTTGATTTTTTTCGCGGTTTGCGTGACGGTTTGCAGCACATCACGCTTTGCGAGCTGCTGTGATACCGGCGCGGACGCCTGGCTGTGCGGCGCAGGACTGCTGCCGATGCGTTCCTCGCGGTAGCTGGCAGCAGCGGCATCGAGCACCCGCATGAGCCGCTGCTCGTTTTCCGTACCGGCATATTCCTTCGGATAGACCATGCACAGCGCGTTGTTCTCCCAGAACCCGCCGCAGCGGTCAAGCGCGTAGAAATACATCATCTCCCCGAAGTATTCCATTTTCGCTTTGAACAGGAACTGTCCGGAAAGCGGCGTCAGCTCCGATGCGCCGTCAAAGCTGCCGGTTTCCTTGTAGGATTCGACCGCTTCATAAACCGCATTATCGCACTGAACCGCAAGATACGGTCTGTCGCCCTCTGTCCCGTATTCCGCATCCGGCGCATAGGTGCAGAGCATCATCACTTCCGCAGCATGCGATTTTGCTTTCCTGAACGCGCAGTCAACCGAAAACGAACTGCGGTATTCTGCATCGTCCGCACCGGAATCTGTGTCCGCGACCGTATGCAGTGTTTGCAGCAGTCTGATTTCATCCATGTGCATTGCAGGGCTCCTTTCAGAATGAATGCTACTCGCCGTCTTCATTCATATGGCGGATGCGCTCATCAAGATAATCGGATATTGAATCAAAGGCTTTCATGATGTGCCATATTTTGATTATATCATATTATTTTGAAAAGTGCAATGGGAGGAGGATATAATAATTCTGACTTTTCGCTTCCTGGGCGTAAAATCGGAGCCGCGCACGGCGCGGTTATATCATATTCATTCTGCAAAATCAAGGGGCGAACCCTGAAGATACCGCGAATCAGGGCGTCAAAGAGCGTCAGCCCCCACAGGTAAACTTCCGCTTGACAGAAACACAATATCATGCAGCAGCAGGCGCAAACGCGCCTGCTTTTTGTTTCCAAATATAATCAAATCGCATAGAGGCGGCATCATTCCGATTTCAGGGCAAAATAAAATCTACGGACTGGAAAGACAACTTTATTCAATACAAGCAGTTTATTTCAAGTGTTTTGACATATCGTACAGCAAAAGAACCGTTCGTAAACTGTTACATATAGCAACAGCATATAGCAACTCCATTTGTCAGAGTCAACAAAATTGCCCGCAGAAAACTGTACACCTTTCCGTAGCTACTTGACGAATTGGCAAAAAAGTGATATAATAAACGCAATAACAAAATAAATGACACAATTCGACGCAGCAATGATACAAGCAAGCATTCCAAAGCACATTTTGCTGCGGAATTGACCCAATATGATGAAGAAGCAAATCCGCAGAATCAGATAAAGCTATCCCGGACAACAAAATGGTGATCACTCTGAGAAGGCGGATTTTTTGTTTCTTATAAAAACTATTTCACGTAAATACGGCAGAATCCTGATACTTGTGCGGCAATGCCGCACAAGATTAGATGAATTTCCAAAGTTGATTGATGTATTCAGCGGCAGCATAACGGTTTGCACCGGGATGAGGCGGCTGCAAGCGTTCGCAAATACGAGAACGCCATTTTTATCATATATCTATAGTGAGTTGACAGGAAGGTGCGGCTAATGCCGCACCTTAATATGCTTCTCTGTAATAGAATTTGCTTTTAAGTGTAGGACAGAAGTTTGCGCAGCAGCGGTAATAGAAAACTTGATAAAGGATATAGGAAAGAATGAATTTTCAAAATGATCCTCGATTTGCTGGAATTAACCCGTTTGAAAATAAGATTTGGTTAGCTTCACCTACTATGCACGGTGAAGAGCAGAAATGGGTAGATGATGCAATCAGAACAAACTGGGTTTCCACAGTTGGTGAAAATATCAACGAAGTAGAAAGTCAAATAGCAGCATATATCGGAGTGAACCACGCTGTGGGACTCTCTTGCGGAACCGCCGCTCTGCATTTGGGCATTAGACTTGCCGGAGAGAAGTTATATGGTATTCCAAAGGTCAGCCACGGAAGCCTGGAAGGACATAAAGTTTTCGCTTCTGATATGACCTTTGATGCTACAGTAAATCCAATTACCTACGAGGGCGGCGAACCTGTGTTCATCGACACAGAACGTGATACGTGGAATATGGATCCGAAAGCGCTTGAAAAGGCATTTGAGATCTATCCGGATGTTAAGTTGATCGTGGTTGCACATCTTTACGGTACGCCCGGCAAGATCGATGAGATCAGAGCAATCGCTGATAAACACGGCGCTTTGATCGTTGAGGATGCTGCCGAAAGTCTTGGTGCTGCATACAAAGAAAAGCAGACGGGTACTTTTGGCGATTATTCCGTTATCAGTTTCAATGGAAATAACCTCTTGTTTATAAAAGGTGAAAACATGGCGAAAACAGCGTAAAATCGAGGACAATGTACATTATAAAATGCCATAGTTTCGTTACATTTTCGGGGTAATATCATTGCATTATCAGGTATGAACACTTCCGACGCATCGGCGGAGAATTTGCCTTTTGAGCTGAAGAAGGTCATTAGTATGTAAATTGTTGGTAGTATGTACATAAGAAGTATTGATGTATAAAAGTTGGTGGGTTGATATAAGCTGCTAAATTTGTTAGCGGTTGATATGAGCTTGCTGATAAACACAGTGTGTGATTAAAAGCATTTTATAGATTAATTACCTCGGCTTGTTGATGTTTTCAATGGCACTATAAGCAAGGGTATATATAGATAGTAA
>JAGKVC010000192.1 GCA_021152595.1 Clostridia bacterium | reverse complement strand
TGCTCACTATCGGGATGGTCAACGAAATGTTCATTGAAAAGGATAATGACGATTATGATTACCCGATCAAGGCAACGCAGGAAAACTTCGATGCCTTCTAAAAAGCACATCGCTTCCGGCTGGCTGCGGATCTTATTCGGGCTTGCCGTTTACTCCTTCGGTGTGCATCTGACGATAGCCGCAAACATTGGTCTGGCACCTTGGGACTGCCTCGGCATGGGTATCGCACAGCATACACCGCTGAACTACGGCAGTTCTATGGTGCTGATCTCTGTGACTGCTGTTCTGATACAGCTTCTTTTCTTGGAGCGTATCGGGTTTGCGACAATACTGGATGCTGTTATAACCGGGAACCTGACACAGCTATTGAACGAAATAAACCCATATCCGGCGAATCACAGCATTTGGCTTGGTATCGCGCTGATGCTGTTCGGATTTCTGTTTATCTCAATCGGAATGTATCTGTATATGTCCGCAGAACAAGGCTGCGGTCCGAAGGACGGACTGCTGATTGCTATCGGGAAACGAATGCGGAAGATACCGATCGGGGTAGTTGAGATACTGCTGTGGGCAGTTATCACATTTGCAGGGTGGTTACTCGGCGGCTCGGTTGGTATTGGTACACTCATTTCTGTATTTTTCGGCGGAGCTGTGATGCACCTGTTCTTCGATGTGATCGGCTTTGAGCCGAGGAAAATGAAACACAAAAGCCTGAGAGAAACGATAAAAATGCTGCATCACACAGATTGACTTTTTCTGCCTTCCGTGTTATAATTCAGCTATGAAAGAATCACAGGAGGCGATGAAGATGGGAGTCACGATTACTTTTTCATTCGGAGAAGTCGATCATCCGCTTTCAGACCGTGCCTATTGGGATGAGCATATGCGTGATTCGCTGCATATGTCAAACGGCGGCGCGGCAGTTCTCGTCAATATTCTGTGTCTGAGCGGCGGACGGCTTGCAAAAACCGAAAGCCAGAAGCGGATGATGGTATATCTTGCAGAACAGAATCAGACTGCACTAGGACTTGGAAATGTCGATCTGGATATTGACTGTCTCCCGTGGGACAGGGCGCATTTTGCAGAGGACAAGGCATTCATGCTGCGTGTGATCGAAGGCGCGCGGCAGAAGCTCGGCTGGGAAACGCTTCGTGACCGGTATGAACCGAATGCGGAACGTGTGAAATACTATCTTGACGGGTATCAGGTTTTGATGGAACGCATGACAGAAGCCGATATCAAAGATGAAGTCCTAACCGAATGGCTCGATTGGCATGATCCGGATGAGCCACCGAAATGTGGATTTCCCAAATGTTCAAAACATGACGCATATATCGCCTTATACGGCTGTCAGGTCTGCATGGACTGAATGGCACAGACGAAGAGAATGCAGAATATGTAATGCGCCTTTTTAACTGATTATACACTGAGCAGTCCTTCGAGGCTGCTTTTTTCATGTCCTCACGGAGAAGATGAAACCGCATGGCAAACAGAATCAAGGTATTACCGCCCCGATTAAATGCCGCTGGGCAAACGCATTATGATTCCTTCCGATTGACTTTTGCACCCTTCTGTGCTATAATTTTCATAAGATTACTATTACATCGAGAGAGATGATGCAATATGAGAATTATGCCTTCTAAAAGAATCAGCGAAAAAATAATGCAGCTTCTTGACATCAAGCCTTATTCATCAATGGTAAATACTATTATTACGCATTCCATAGCAGAAAACTCGGTAATTCCCGGAGATGTTGAATCGCTTAGAGCTGAAGCAGCAAAAGTTAACCGGGATTTGCAGGCACAAGGCAGATCTGATTACACAGATGATGAATTGATGCTGCTTTTTATGGTTGAGTCAATGATTGCACCATATTTAGCTGATCGTCCGGATATTCTTAATAACTATATGGCTGCCATTTCAAAAGAGTGTCGTGTATTTGATGTTGAGGAATTCAAGAATAATCCTTATTTTAAAAATATCGATTTTCACGAAAAACATCAAGGCGACTATGAACTGCTTTACCACGAATTCATGCCTTATGAAGTTGCTATTTATAGCCCACCTAAACGACTGCCAAAAGTGCATATTGATATTCCGTGTGTAAGCTGTTTCACTCACACGTTAAAATATCCTGCGATAGGTCAGACAAGCATCAAAAGCACATGGATGTCTGTTACGCCAAATGAGGTATATACTATGGCTGGTGCCATTTCAAATGCCAATGGCAAAGTACTAACTTTAGGCTGTGGTATAGGCTATTTTGCTTATATGGCATCGCTAAAAGATGAAGTGGAATCAGTGACTATTGTTGAAATAGAGCAAGATGTTATCGATTTATTTGAGAAACATATTCTTCCCCAGTTTCAGCATAAAGATAAGATCACTATTATCAAAGCGGATGCAGTTGAGTATATGAAGACACTTGCTGATGGTGAGTTTGATTATTGTTTTGCTGATATCTGGATAGGAATAGAAGACATTGCTCCTTATTTTTCTATAAAAGAAATTGGAAGAAAGCTGCGAAAAACGAAAATCGACTATTGGATAGAAGAATCCTTTGCAATTTATCTGTCACAGTTCGTATGGATTGAAATACTCGAATCATTTTCAAAGGCTGTCCATGCTGAAATTCCAGATGTAAGCAATGCTCCCGTGGAAGCAAATGAAGAAAAAGCTCGAGACTATGTTCATAGGCTATTGAAAAAAATCGAAATAACCACGCCCGATCAGATAGATTACTACCTCACGCCTAAAACCATCATCGATCTTATCAATAAGGCGAAAATCACATTTTAATTAAAAAGCACTTGCTCCTGCAGGTGCTTTTTTCATGCCCTCTCAGAGGAGGTGATCCGCATGGCAAACAGAATCAAGGGCATCACCGTTGAGATCGGCGGCGATACCACGAAACTCAGCAAAGCCCTTGAAGGTGTCAATAAGAATATCAAAAACACGCAGACACAGCTCAAGGATGTGGAAAAGCTGCTGAAGCTCGACCCGACCAATACGGAACTGTTGTCGCAGAAACAGCGATTGCTTGCCGATGCCGTATCATCGACCAGTGATAAACTCGAAACGCTGAAAAAAGCCAGCGAACAGGCCGCCAAAACCAAAGATAATTACGATGCGTGGAAGGCAAAGTATGATCCTATCAAGCAGAAGATCGGTGAGACTGAGACAAAACTCCGGGAACTGAAGGAGCAAAGCCGCATCGCCGATGAGCAGCTTTCCCGTGGTGAAATTTCGCAGGAGAAATACGATGCCCTGCAAAGTGAGATCAAGCAGACAACTGATGAGCTGAACGGTCTGAAACAGCAGGCAAAGGATGTGTCCGATGAATTCGGACATCCGATTCCGCCGGAGCAGTACGATGCCCTTCAGCGTGAAATTGTCGATACGGAACAGGAACTGCGGAACCTGCAGCAGGAAGCTGCAAATTCTCAGACAGCACTTGTAAAGATCGGTGAAGCGGGATCATCTATCGAAAAGGTCGGCGACAAAATCGCAACGGTCGGAACAAGCCTGACAAAATATGTGACTGTGCCGATCCTTGGACTCAGTACTGCTGCTGTCAAAACCACAGCAGACTTCGATGCATCCATGAGCAAGGTCTCCGCTGTATCCGGTGCGACCGGTGAGGATCTTCAGGCACTGAGAGATAAGGCCCGGGAGATGGGCGGTCAGACGAAATTCTCCGCATCGGAAGCCGCTGATGCCATGAACTATATGGCTATGGCAGGCTGGAAAACGGAAGATATGCTGAACGGTGTCGAGGGTATCATGAACCTTGCTGCCGCTTCCGGTGAAGACCTCGCTACAACATCGGATATTGTCACAGACGCTCTGACGGCGCTCGGTATGAGCGCGGATGATTCCGCACATTTCGCAGATATCCTTGCAGCAGCATCGAGTAACGCCAATACCAATGTGTCTCTCATGGGTGAATCCTTCAAGTATGTTGCGCCGATCGCCGGTTCTATGGGAGCATCTGCGGAAGACCTGTCTATTGCACTCGGCCTTATGGCTAATTCAGGTATCAAGGGGTCTCAGGCTGGTAACAGTCTGAAAAACGCCCTTGTAAACCTCACAAAGCCGACAAAACAGCAGGCAGCGGCAATGCAGCAGCTCGGTTTTATCAGCACTGAAACAATTCAGAAAATCGACTTTGAGAAGGTCGAGAAGGCAGAGCATGCTGTCGAGGATGCTACGATCTCCCTCGATAATGCACAGGTAAAATTGAACGATGCGATCAGCAAGTACGGCGAAGGCAGTTCACAGGCTCAAATCGCAAGCAACAACTACGAAAAAGCACAGCTGAAACTTGCTCGAGCACAAGAGACACTTGCCAAAGAACAGGAAGGTGTCTCAAAGGAGATCGCCGGGGCAAATACACTCATGACCGATGCAGACGGCAATATGCGTTCGCTCGGAGATATCATGGGTATGCTCCGCGAGAAAATGGGCAAGGTCAATGTGGAACTGACAGACGCCGAGGGCAACGCCCGTGATTTCGATGATATCGTTGCAGAACTGTCCACGACCACAGAGGGTCTTGCACAGGCAGAGCAGATGCAGGCAGCCGCCGCTATCTTCGGTAAGCAGAATATGGCTGGTATGCTTGCGATCATTAATGCCAGTGAGGAGGACTATAACAAGCTCTCTACTGCCATTTACGGCTGTGAAGGCTCGGCAAAGGGCATGGCGGACACCATGCAGGACAACCTTGCCGGACAGATGACCATTCTGAAATCCCAGCTGCAGGAACTTGCTATCAGCTTCGGTGAGATCCTGATGCCGGCAATCAGGTCAATTGTTTCCCGTATTCAGGCGCTTATTGATAAATTCAATGCGATGTCTCCGGCAACGAAGGAGACCATCGTGAAAATCGCACTTGTGGCAGCGGCACTGGGACCGCTGCTTCTTGTTATCGGCAAAACAATGATCGGTATCGGCAAGCTGATGCAGCTTGTAGCGAACCTGCCTTCCATGATCGCAGGAGCGAAAGCAGCATTTTCTTCCTTCGGCGCAGCTATCGGTGGTATATCCGCACCCGTTGTCGCTGTCATTGCGGTCATTGCCGCTCTGGTGGCGGCTTTTGTGCATTTGTGGCGTACCAATGAGGACTTCCGGAATAAGATCACGGCGATCTGGGAGCAGATCAAGAGTATCTTTTCCGGCTTCTGTCAGGGTATTGTTGACCGCATCAATGCGCTGGGCTTTGATTTCAAAAATATCACCGAGGTTATCAAGGCTGTATGGGACGGGCTCTGCAAATTCCTGAAACCGGTCTTTGAGGGGCAGTTTCAGCAGATTGCAAATATCTTCAAGGCTGTGACAGACATCATCCTGAGTGTTCTGGATATTTTCGTCGGCATCTTTACCGGCGATTGGAGCAGAGTGTGGGACGGCATCAAGGGCATCTTTGCTGCTGTATGGAATTTCATCAAGGATACGCTGAAAAATGCGCTGAATATGATCTGCGGTATTTTCGGCACCGATCTTGGTGAAGTAAAGGACTTCTGGGTAGGCGTCTGGACGAGC
>JAGKVC010000191.1 GCA_021152595.1 Clostridia bacterium | reverse complement strand
CGGCAGGATCGTCCTGAACGGCAGAACGCTCTTCGACTCGGAAAAGAAGATCGACCTGCCGCCGCAGGCGCGGCGCGTGGGCTATCTTTTCCAGCAGTACGCGCTCTTTCCGAACATGACCGCCCTGCAAAACATCGCCTGCGGCGTGCGGGACCGCCAAAACGCGCACGCCCGCGCCTCGGAAATGCTCCGCGCGATGCGTCTGGAGGACGCGGCGAACTTGTATCCCCGCCAGCTCTCCGGCGGGCAGCAGCAGCGCGCCGCGCTGGCGCGCATTTTGGTCAACGAGCCGGAGGCTCTGCTGCTCGACGAGCCGTTCTCCGCATTGGACGAGCATCTGCGTTTCCATACCGAGCAGGAGCTTCGCGGCGTGCTGCGGGGCTTTGACAAGCCCGTTTTGCTCGTCTCGCACGACCGGGACGAGGTCTTTCGCCTCTCCCGCTCCCTCGCCGTGATCGACGGCGGCGAAATCGAGATCACGGAGTCCTATGAGGGCATCGAAGCCGCGGAGATCACGGTCAATGACGGCACAGTGCATCTGGAATCCTCCGACGACGGCTTCAACGCCTCGGACGGCTCCGGCGGCGGCATGGGCTTCAACCGGAACGGCTCCGGTGAGCTGAACCTTAACGGCGGCTATGTCTATGTCAATGCGGACGGCGACGGACTCGATTCCAACGGCAATATTACGATGAAGGGCGGCACGGTAATCGTCTGCGGCCCGACGGACAGTGCAAACGGTCCGCTCGATTCCGGCGATAACAACAATACGATTATGGTCACGGGCGGTACGCTGATTGCAGTCGGCTCTACCGGCATGATGGAGGTGCCGGAGTCCAATTATATCGCCGCGACAAATCTCAATGCGGCAGCCGGCACGCTGATCGTTGTGACGGATGAGAAGGAAAATGTGCTTGCCGCGCTGAAAACGCCGAAGCAGGCGCAGGGCATCGTGTTCAGTGCGAACGGCATATCCGACGGCTACAAGGTCTACACCGGCGGCACCTATGACGGCACATTCAATGCGGATAATTTTGCGCAGGGCGGCAGCTATTCCGGCGGTACACTTGTGACCTCGGGCAGCGGCGGCGCGGAAGGCATGGGCGGATTCGGCGGTATGCACGGCGGCAGACAGGACGGCTTCAAAGGTGATATGACGCCGCCCGACGGCTTCGACGGCAATATGACGCCGCCTGACGGTTTTGACGGCAACATGACACCGCCTGACGGCTTCGACAGCAATATGACACCGCCCGACGGCTTCGACGGAAACATGACACCGCCTGACGGCAATTTCGGCGGCAGAGGACACGGCGGCAGAGGAAACCGTGCGGCTGAATCCCAGAGCGATACATAATTTTTCTGTTTCGTATCCCCATTATACGATGATTCGCTTTGCCTGTATTTTCAGACTCCCCTGTCCGCATGGCATACATGCTGCGGCAAAACAGAATCTTTCACAAAGCCGTCTGCGATCGCGATGGTGAAAAATCTTCGGAAAAGAAATAACGCTCTCAGCACCGAGAGCGTTATTTTCGTTTTACAGGACAGGTTCCGAGCTTTTCAAAATACGGGAGCATTATCCGTTGCTGATAATCTCTGCGGTCGGACATCATCAGATCGACCGTTTCATCTGTTGGATTATCCTGCCGGTGATTCTTTTCGGCTTCATCTCTGCGCTTTCTTTCTGCGATTCATCAGGAGCGGAATAAACAGCAGATACAACAGCGTTGACGAAAGTAGGATCATCGTTGTGCTGAGCGGGATTTCACTGTTCGCCGATTCCTGCTGCACGAACAGCAGAACCAGAAGCGGTGCGGCGTTGTTCGTTGCGGAATGCGCAATGGATGCAGGATAGATCGAGCCTGTTTTCTGCGTCAGCCAATGGAAGAAGATGCCCAGAACCACACAGAAGCCGCACATCAGCAGAATCCCGACATACGGAAAACCGGGGTAATCCGTGCCGAAATTATGTCCCTTGACGGTCAGCGGCGCATGCCACACACCCCAGATGATGCCGCCTGCGATGATTGCCAGCGGTCTGTTCCATAGAGTTTCCAGCTTCGGATACAGATAGCCGCGCCAGCCGTACTCCTCACCGAAGGTATTGAACGCCAGAAGCGGTGACATTGAGATCACCTGCATCAGGATAGATGCCGTCTGCAAGCCGGAAGGCTCTGCCTTTTCACCAAGATGCATCTGCCGGATCAGGATGCATCGCAGCAGTCCGACCGCGACCGGCAGCAGCACCGCAAGCGCATAATATTTCAGATTGCCTTTCAGCTTCAGCCGGAGCAGATCATCCGCAATGCCTTCCTTCGTGATAAGCCTTGTCAGAAATGCCGCAATCGCAGGCGCACCGCCTGAAAGCAGCATAAGCCATAAAAACGGATATTGCTTTTCACCGATGAACCAGTCGGAAAATTCGTAGCGGCTGTTCATGATGATCCACGGGATCCACGCAATCGAAAAGGAAAGGAGCAGATAGATCACAATCCGTTTGATGTCATTGGAACGGTTATTCATAATTCTCTACTCCTTTCAGCCAGAGTCTGCACGAAATGCGGTAGGAGATCAGATAGGCAGCGATCGCTGCTACGGGAAACGCCGATACGATGAACTGTGCTTCTTCCTCTAATTCACCGTTCATCAGACGGCTGCACCAATCCCAGATCACCTCAATGATATTTTCAAAAGCCGGCACATACAGGATTGCAATCATGATCACAATGGCTGCAAGGATATAGGTCAGGATGAGGACATATTTGCCGTACCTGGATCCGAACCGTACAAGAAACGGCATATCCAGACTGCGCAGAAACATCTGCACAAAGAGCATCAGGATCAGAAGACTGTTCATATTCAGCGGCATTTCTCCCGTCACGCGGAAGACAATCCAGCCAAAAAAGCTGTCCGTAAAAAGAGCGGAAACATAAAACAGCGCACACGCCATGAACACCGCGACATATTTTCCGTAGATCTGACGCGCCGTGCCGTCCGGCACAGCAGCCATCATCACGCTCTTTCGCTTTGACTCATCCTGCGAGAATACCCCTGCCGCCATCATCCGCATCCCGAAATATGCAGCCAGCAGAATTACCAGCACAAACCGGAATAACACACCGTCCGCAAGAAATCCGGAGAGAAAATCGGTCCATGTAAATCCGGCGCCGGCTTTCATGATCAGTCCCATCAGGACAGCAACGGCATATACCAGAGGAGGCAGGAAAAGTCCGCAGAGCAGAAAAAAGCGGTTCTGAACCAGTTCTTTGTAAACGGTTCCCTGCATGTGTCACGCCCTCCTTACGACCGTTTCAGACTGTCGAGATTCCGTTTTGCAATCACATAGATCAGCACAAGCAGTCCGATGAAAACGGGGATGATAAACGGCTGCACGGTGTTTCTGATTGTGACATATTTATCGAGCAGCGGTTTCATTGCTGTAATGGGATCAGAATCTGTTTCGGCATTTTTCATTGCTCTTGCCAGCAGCAGACCGACTGCGGTACCGCACGCCGCGAATGCAACCGGTATCCGGCTTTGCTGTTTTTTATAGGCGATCGGATCCTTTGCTTTGCCCATGAAGAACTCCACAAGACAAATGGGAATCAGCGTCAGACAGCTGAAAACACCGATGTCGGCGATCATCTCTTTGGCAAACGGTTTGCCAAAGGCAGCCGCAGCCGCCGCGCTGACCGCCACAAGAATCAGAAATACCGCAATGAATCGGATCAGCAGAAACAGAACATGTGCAATCGCACGCAGCTTTGTCTCTGCCGGGAGCGTCAGGGAATAGCGCGCCCAGTTTGACTTGATATCGCTTTCATAGGCATCCGCACTGGTTCCGGCAAGCGGAATCAGCAGAAGCATCACAAGATACGCATGATAAGAACCGCCGTATGTCGTAAGCATATTGCGCAGCTTCTCATTCCCGTCGAAAGCGCCGTTCCGAAAGCTGAATCCGATGATCGTAATCATCAGCAGCATACCGGCAGTAATCGCCAGTCCGAGCAGCAGCTTTTTCCGCATGAGGATCCATTCCCGATAAATCAAAGACATGATCTTTGCCATTACGACCACTCCTTTTTCTTTGCATTGACATAAAACTGCATGATTTCTTCCAGCGTTGTCTTTTCGATGATCGCACCGGAATATTTTGCTGCTGCGGCAGCGCGGTCAGCCGTGAGAAGCTCCGCACCGAAGTCATTGATTCTCGCGCTGATATAATCCTCCGGCGAAAATTCCGGATATTCCTCCCGTGTACATTTGATGACACCGTGCTTTTCAAGAATCTCATCCTTGTAGCCCGAAAGCAGAATCTTTCCGTTGTCAATAAATACGATGCAGTCCGCGATTTTTTCGAGGTCGCTCGTGATATGCGAGGACATCAGGATCGAGCGGCCGCCGTCCATGAGGTAATTCCGGAAAACATCGAGAATCTCATTGCGGACGATCGGATCCAGTCCGGAGGTCGCTTCATCCATAATCAGAAGCTCTGCATCATGGGACAGCGCAACTGCAATTTGCAGCTTCATTTTCATGCCCTTTGAAAGCTCCCCGACCTTCTTCTTGTGCGGAAGCTGAAACAGATCCAGATACCCGAAAAAGGTATCCGTCTGCCAGTTCCGGTAAAGACCCCGGAACACTCTGTCGAGCTGCACAGGCGTGAAAACCTCTCCGAACGGGCATTCATCGAATACAACGCCCATGCGTTCTTTTGCCTCTTTTTCATCCGAGATATGATCCAGCCCCAGCAGCTTGATGACGCCGGAATCAATCGGAATAATATTCAGCATGGAATGGATCGTCGTGGTCTTGCCTGCGCCGTTCTGCCCGATAAAACCGACAATACAGCCCTTCGGGACATTGAAGCTGATATTATCGAGGGTGAACCCGTCATAGTGCTTGGTCAGCCCCCTGATCTCAACGGCATTTTCATATTCAGTCATGTTCGTTCTCCTCCGAATACATTAGATCAATCATTTCTTTGAGTTCATCGGCACTCAGACCGCAGAGCCGCGCTTTCTGGCAGATCTGCGCGACCATTTCTTCGGTCTGACGGACTGTTTCCTCACGCAGAAAATCGGTATTCTGTGATTTGACAAAGCAGCCTTTTCCAAGAAAATTCTCGATATAGCCTTCCCGTTCCAGCTCCTCATAAGCGCGCTTGGTTGTGATCACGCTGATACGGAGCTGCGAAGCAAGTGCGCGCATCGACGGCAGAGCGTCCCCTGCCGTGAGTTTGCCTGCGATGATCTGAGCCTTCACCTGATCTATGATCTGCTTATAGATCGGATCATCGGATTCGTTTCTCAATATAATATCCATAGTTACCTCCGGAGAAAGTGTGTATATACACTATGCACAGTATAGCATGAATATACACACTTGTCAAGAGGTTTTCAAAAATTTTTTTCAGAAAATCCGGATCAAATAAAAAAAAGATGCTTTCCCGTTTGCGGAAAGCATCGCAGTCTGTAGATAAAGTGTCTCCGACGGATTTATATTGAGGGCGCCGCCCTCAAACTCCCGCTTAAGGGCTACTAGCCCTTAAGAATCCCTTATTTTGT
>JAGKVC010000190.1 GCA_021152595.1 Clostridia bacterium | reverse complement strand
GACGCATATAGCGGAAGAAGAAAGTCAACAGCAGCGTGCGGATATGGCTGCCGTCCACATCGGCATCCGCCATAATGACAATCTTATGATAGCGCAGCTTTTCCAAATTGAATTCTTCACCGATGCCGGCACCGAGCGCGGTAATTACCGGCTGGAGCTTATCATTGCCGTAGACCTTGTCGATGCGGACACGCTCAACATTGAGCATCTTGCCCCAGAGCGGCAGAATCGCCTGATAGCGTCTGTCTCTGCCTTCCTTTGCGGAGCCGCCTGCGGAATCACCCTCAACGATGTAAATTTCCGTGAATTCGATATCGCGCTCGGAGCAGTCCGCGAGCTTGCCCGGCAGCGATGCAGATTCCATTGCGGATTTGCGTCTTGCGGTTTCACGGGCTTTCTTTGCAGCCTCTCTTGCGCGCTGTGCCGCCTGCGATTTCTCGAAGATTGCCGCCGCGACGGTCGGATTTTCCTCGAGATAATCCATGAGCTTTTCGCAGACTGTCTGCTCGACGAACGGCTTGATCTCCGGATTGCCGAGCTTGACCTTTGTCTGGCTCTCAAACTGGCAGTCTGTCAGCTTGACGGAGATGATCGCGGTCAGTCCCTCACGGACATCCTCGCCCATGAGCTTTGCATCATCCTTCATCAGACCGAATTTTTTGCCGTATTCATTGATCGTTTTGGTCAGTGCATTGCGGAAGCCGACCTCATGCACACCGCCGTCGATTGTGTGGACATTGTTTGCAAAGGACATAATGACTTCGTTGTAGCTGTCGTTATACTGCATCGCAATCTCAACGGAGTTGTCGTCCTTTTTGCCGTTGAAATAAATCACCTGATCGGAGAGCGGATCAAGACCGCACGTCTTGTGAATATGCTCGATGAACTGGCGGATACCGCCCTCATAGCAGAGCACCTCGTGGCGGTCCTCCTCCGGATGCCGCTTATCCTCGATCTCAATCTTGAGTCCTGCATTCAGGAACGCCTGCTCACGCATGCGCTTGAGCAGCACCTCATAATCGAAAACGGTCGTTTCTTCAAAGATTTCGCCGTCCGGCTTGAATGTGACGGATGTGCCGTGCAGATCGGTGTCGCCGGTCATTTCCAGCTCCTTGCTGTACTTTCCGCGTTCAAAGCGCTGGAAATAGCTGTGTTTGCCGTCCCAGACAGTCAGCTCAAGCCATTCGGAAAGCGCATTGACGACCGATGCACCGACGCCGTGCAGACCGCCGGCGACCTTGTATCCGCCGCCGCCGAACTTACCGCCTGCGTGCAGAACCGTAAAGACAACCGTCGCCGCGGAAATTTTCTCCTTCGGGTGCATACCGACCGGAATGCCGCGTCCGTTATCGGTGACACGGATCACGTCGCCCTCGAGAATCTCGACCTTGATCTCGGTACAGTAGCCTGCGAGCGCCTCGTCGATCGAGTTATCCACAATCTCATACACAAGATGATGCAGACCGCCCGAGCCGGTTGTTCCGATGTACATGCCCGGACGCTTCCGGACAGCCTCGAGTCCTTCCAGAACCTGAATCTGATTTTCGTCATACTCGCCTTCAACAGGCGTTGTCAGCATTTCTTCCATTTCCATAAGCTGTATCCTCTCTCAAAACTGCCGTCTGCCGTGCAGCGTGTTTTTGTCAGAACATTGTCAGCGCACGCTTGCGCAGCGTCGAAACCGAAATCGAGGAAATATAGGCAACCTCCTCGCCGTTTTCGATGCAGACAACAAAGCTCTTGGGCATCTCTGCCGAAACATTGACAGCCTTGCCCTCTTTTTCGAGCCGGCTCAGATACGCGCGCGTATCCGGTCCGATCGTTGTATTTTCGATATCAAACACACCGATCACAGTTGTATCGTTGATTGATATTTGTTCACCGAGATGAATATACATCGCTGGTCTCCTTATGCCGGATCCTCCGGTTTCGTCAGATGTCCGTTTTCCATGCAGAATACCGCGCCCTCTCCGAAATGCCCGACGGCTTCCGGCTGCGGCGTGGTCAGAAAGATCTGCATATCCCCGACAATATCGTAGACGAGCTTCTGCCGCTGGGGATCCAGCTCACCCATGACATCATCGAGCAGAATGACCGGTGTTTCTTCCTTTTGCTCATAGAAAACCGCAGCCTGTGCGAGCTTCAGCACCAGCGCGGTACTTTTCTGCTGTCCCTGCGAGCCGAATTCCCGGACGGAAAGTCCGCCGATTTTGCAGGAAAAATCATCCCTGCCGGCGCCCTTTGCAGTAAACCCGAGCCGGATATCATCATCCGCTGATTTTCTGAGCTGCTCGTAGTAATATTCCTGCATTTCCTGCGTCGGCTTCTCCGGAATCTCAGAATTCCGGAACAGATTGGAGCGATATTTGACGGAGAGCTTTTCTCTGCCGTCGGTGATGGTGCCGTAAAGCTGCTCGCAGACTGCCGCGAGCTTTCTGATATATGCATACCGCAGGCAGGTCAGCAGACTGCCGTGCGCTGCAAGCTGCAGATCCCAGTCCGATAGATCGCGCTTCGACGCGCCGCCGAACTGGATCTGCTTTAAGACAGCATTGCGCTGTGCGGTGAGCTGATCAAACCGCCGGATGCATCCGAGCATGGCAGGGGTGATCTGCGAGCCGCACAAATCCATGAAGCTGCGCCGTTTTTCCGGTCCGGAGCGGATCAGCTCGCGGTCATCCGGTGAAAAGATCACACACTGAAACTGCGAGAACAATCCGCCGCCGCCTTTCAGCGGCACATGATTGAGCAGAATTTTCTTCTGTTTTCCGTCGCCGCGCGCCATGTGAATCTGGATCTCCTGCACTCTGCGGCTGTTCTCAAATGTCATCGTCAGATGCATTGCCTGTGCCTTGAGCTGGATAAAATCCTTTTCCTTCGCGCCGCGAAAACTCCGGCAGCCTGTGCAGGTCCAGATCGCTTCGAGCAGATTCGTTTTGCCCTGCGCATTGTTGCCGAAGATCAGATTCCGCTCCGGATGCGGCGTCAGCGCGATGCCGTCCAGATTGCGGAATCCGTCCGCTTTCAGTGATAATACACGCATTTACGTTTCTTCTGTCGGAGCAGTCACAATGACCTCATAGCCCTCAACGGTGATGCTGTCGCCGTTGCGGATCTTTTTTCCGCGCATGGTGCAGACCTCGCCGTTGACCTTGACAGCTCCGTCCTGAATGATCTCCTTTGCCAGTCCGCCGGTATCGGTGAGACCGGAGAGCTTCATCAGCTGATCCAGCTTGATGAACGGCGTTTTGATCGTGACACGGATCGTTTCCATAGCATTCTCCCGAAAGTTGATTATCTGCGGACCTGAACCGGCATGATGATTGCGACAGAGCCGTCGCCGTCTGCCTCCATGACCTTGACTGCACGGTCGGCAGCGGTCAGGAACAGTCTGACGCGGTCACTCTGCACGGCACGCACGGCATCGAGCAGATAGCGGTTATTGAAGCCGATTACCATTTTTTCGCCGGTCATATCGCAGGGAATCTGGTCGTCCACACTGCCGACGACATTCTGGCAGCTGATCAGGACGCGGTCCTCCTCAAACTGGAACCGGACAGCGGTCTTATTCTTCTCGGAGATCAGCAGACCGCAGCGCTCAAGGCTGTCCATCAGCTCGCGGCGGCTGAGCGTGACCTCTGTTTTTGCATTCTCCGGAATGCTTCGGCGATAGTTGATAAAATCACCTGCGAGCAGTCTGGTATAGACGATATAATGCCCGATCTCAAACATCGCATGATGCTGATCGAGACGGATTTTGCACGGATTTTCGTTCTTTTCGTCGTCACCGAGCAGATGCTCGATCTCTCTGAGTGCCTTTGCCGGAACGACAAATTTCATCGGCTCCTGACCGGGCAGCGGCTCTGTTCGGAGCGCCATGCGGTAATTATCAAGCGCAACGATATTCAGCGCATCGTCTGCCATTTCGATCAGCTCGCCGGTAAAGATCGGCTTGGTCTCATCGAGCGAAACGGCATAGATTGTCTGGTCGATCATATTTTTCAGCAGACTTTGCGGAATAACCGCGCCCTGCTCCTGTTCAATATCAGGGAGATCGGGATATTCGTCTGCACGCATGCCGGGAAGCTGGCAGGATGTGCCGCCGCCGGTGATTGTGATTTTGAGATGATCGTCAATGTCGATCTGCAAAACGCCCTCCGGCATTCTGCGGACCAGCTCCGAGAACAGGCGGCTGTCGGTCAGGACAACGCCCTCTTCCTCAACGGCTGCCGGAATCTGTGTCCGGATACCGAGCTCAAGATCATAGCCGGTCAGCTCCAGCTCCTGACCGGAAGCTCTCAGGCAGATTGCACTGAGTGCCTCCATCGGGGTTTTCGCACTGGCTGCCTTTGCAACATTCGGCAGGACCTCACAGAGATCCGATTTCTGACAGGTATATTTCATAAGCAGCATTCCCTCCGTTGCTGCGTCAGCCGTTTCCACAATCCGCTTTTCCGGATCGGGTAACCGGCCGCGCATATTCATCTTCACATAATAGGTATTTAATAGCAGGAGTAATAGTGTCGGTTGAAAAGTGCAAAACAAAAATGCATGTTTCCAAAATCCGCGTGACGCCGTCAAAACATCCCCGATTCTCACCGGCAGATTTTTCCACCCCTGCAATTTGAAAAAATGTGAGAAAGTGGAATCCGATTTATGACAAAACGGTTACGGTGAAAAAGGTGGAAACGGATTGAAATTTTGTTGAAAACTCGGTTGAAACTGTGAATACTCGGAGTATATCAGCCGGTTTTCCACAATCTGACCACAGAAAATCGAAAAAACACCGCAAATGCGCCCTCGCTTTTTAACAGAGTTTTCAACATATGTTGAAAAGCTGAAAAATGAAACATATGCTCTCTGCAATCATTCTGTAAATTTTCCGGCGCGTTGAATTTTTGGAAATCCGACAAATTCTGAAGGTTTCGGACACTTGCACAAACAAGTGGAAAACCGGACGGAATTATTTTCCGGAACCGTCACGAATGGTCTTTGTGATGCTTTCGATCGCGTCGCGCAGGTTCGTATCCTTCTTCATATTCTTCTCGACATACTTCACGGCATAGACGATCGTGGAGTGATCGCGGTTGCCGAATTCCTCGCCGATTGCGGCAAGCGTCATCTGCGTGATATCGTGGACAAGATAGATTGCGACCTTTCTTGCGTTGGAAATCTGCTGAGAACGCTTCTTCGAGCGGATATCGTCCGCCGTAACGCCGTAGAGGTTGGAGACCTCCTGAATGATATTCTCGACCGTGACAGGCGTCGGCTGCTCATCGGTCAGGATATCGCGGATCACGCTCTGTGCCATCGAAAGCGACGGCGCGGAATCCGCAAGGCTCTTGAGTGCCTTGAGACGCTTGACTGCGCCTTCGAGCTGACGGATATTGGTCTTGAGGCGGTTTGCGATGAATTCCGCGACATCATCCGGAATATTGAGATCGAGCAGCTCAGCCTTGCGGCGGATGATTGCGACTCTTGTTTCAAAGTCCGGCATGGAGATATCGGTAATCAGACCGGATTCAAAGCGTGTCCGGATGCGGTCCTCGAGGATCTTGATATCCTTCGGCGGACGGTCGGAGGTCAGAACGATCTGCTTGCCGGCAGCGTGCAGGATGTTGAAGGTATGGAAGAATTCCTCCTGTGT